>JAGLSW010001153.1 GCA_023135565.1 Candidatus Aminicenantota bacterium
AATCAAAAGCGCTCACACGCTGCTTCTGCCCGCGCCGACCCCTCTAAAGGGCTGCTTTTACTTTCTCCGGGGTGATGGGGATAGAATAAAAACGAACCCCAATAGCATTGTAAACCGCATTGGCAATGGCGCCTATAGTAGGTACGGCAGGCATTTCACCGCATCCCCGCGGCGGGCCGTTAGGCGTGAATTTGTCGATAAAGGCTATATCTATCTGCGGCGGCATATCCGAAAACCGGGGAATATGGTATTGACTCAGATACTCGGTCCCCGAACTATGCCCTTTTACTTCGATTTCCTCTTTGAGGGCATAGCCGATGCCCCAGCACATGGCGCCCCTAATGCCGACAGTCACGGTGTTGCGGTTGATAACCGTGCCGATGTCGAAAGTGCCGCAAAGATGCTTGATTTTTACTTTTCCACTGGCCCGGTCTACCACCACCCTGGCCGCTACTGCGCCGAACTGCGGGCCGTGAGTGACTACGGCCAAACCGATGCCTTCGTCCGCTTCCAACTGGGCCGTGCCATAACCGATTTTTTCGACCACGTCGTCTATGAGATCGAGAAAAAAAGGAAAATGGAGATTCTGACGGCGAAATTCAACGGGGTCTATACCCGCTTTATGAGCCACCATGTCCATATGACTCTCGGTGGCAAAACAGGTTTGTACATAACTGGTGCCGCGGGTAACTGCCAGACCTACAGGCCAATCCTTGTCCCTGTAGGCTGTCGCCAGCGCATTGGTAATTTCGTAGGTGAGGGTCGTACCGTCGCCCACATCCTGGAAAAAATCGACTTTGCGGGCCAATAGCTTGCCGTCGGACCCAACGCCGCTGATGAGGTCGATAATACAGGCTGCTTTGTAAATTCCCCGGGCTTTGAACTGGTCCCGGCGGCTGTAAATTAATTTTACCGGGGCGCCGGCTGCGCTGGCGATCCTGGCTGCTTCGCGGCCTACGGGGTTGGCCTGCTTGCCGCCGAACCCGCCGCCTACGGCCATGCCGATGGCCCGCACGTCCGCTAAACGCAGTTTGATATATTTGGAAATAAGTTCCCGCTGCTTGTGCGGGTGCTGGCTGCTGACCCAAACCGTGGCCCTGTCATTTCCCACTTCGGCCAGGGCAGTGTCGGTTTCCATGGGGGCATGAGTGGTATAACCGGTGGTGTAGGTTTCCGATAAGGTGATTTCACTGCCGGAAAGACCGGCGTTCACATCTCCTTTTTCTTCTTTTATATCTAACAGCCTGGCATTGGCGCGGCACTCATCTAAATGTAGTTCCGTGGAGCGGCTGGGTTTAGACCAGGTGGTTTTGACTTCTTCCAGGCCCTTGAGCACATCGCTGTAGCGTTCGCCCACTACAACCACCCGGCCATGAATCTCTTCGGCCATTTTGACCCCGGGCAGGGCCTGCGCCTTTTTTAAGTCGGCGGACTGCAGTTTGGTCAACCTGGGGTGATAAGGCGGTATTTGCCAACCGGCATAAAACATACCCGGTTTTTTCAGGTCGTTGACAAACTGCAAACTGCCGTTGATGATTTTACCGGCATGGACATTTGGGATTCCCTTGTCTACATACTGCTTGCCCGTGGGTTTGGCATTAGGGTCTACATCTATGAGCACCGGTTCACCGCCGCCCAACTCGAAAGCAGCGACCATTTTTCCCGGCTCTCCTTTTCGCCCTACTGCGCCGGAACGGTATTCCAGGTCTGCAGCGGGTATTCTCAGGTGGCGGGAAGCCCGCGTCACCACGTCGCCGCGAATCTTTTCGCAAGCCAGCCAGAAGCCCCAGCCTACGGCCCTGGTTGAAGAACTCCCGGCTGTAGAACCGTCGTCCGGCGTGAAATCGGTGTCGCCCATGACCACGGTTAATTTGTTTTGTTCTATTTCTAATGCCTGGGTAACGATAGCGGTAATTACGGTTTTCAGTCCCTGTCCTAATTCGGTGCGTCCGGTATATACGCTGACTTTACCGTCCGCGCCGAAAGCCACCCACTCGCTGTAGTCGATGTCTGTGGCATCCGCGGCGCAGGTGTCGGGGCCCGGGTCTTCGGGCAGCGACTCGAAATGGGCGGATTGTTCCCCGGATTTAGGGGAAAAACGGAAGGCATAAAATAAACCTGTACCTCCTAAAGAGGCGATAAACTGACGTCGGGTCATACTCATTGGGGATACCTCCTAATTGCCGTTACGCGGCAGGGTTGGCCACCGACTCGATGGCTTCGATAATATTCAGATAGGAACCGCAGCGGCACAGGTTGAGATCCATAGCTTCTATTATCTCTTCGCGGGAAGGGTGGGGGTTCTTTGCCAGCAGCGCCGTAGCCGTGATAAGCATCCCCGGCGTACAGTACCCGCACTGGAACGCGTTGTGATCGATGA
>JAGLSW010001154.1 GCA_023135565.1 Candidatus Aminicenantota bacterium
CTTTTGAAAAAGTTTGATCAAAACTTTTGTTTAATAAACATTTATGAAATTTTTTTTTTTTAATCACCCTTCTCTTTGGTAGACTATTTTGCCTCCAACTATAGTATACTCGATGACTCCCTGGCCTTTCCAGCCGATAAAAGGACAATTGTTGGCCCGGGAATAAAAATAATCCTCAGTGATCTCAAACTTCTCCTCAAGATTCAGTATGGTCAGGTCAGCAGGCAATCCTAACTTTACTTTTCCCCTGTCCTTAAGATTGAGAATCCTGGCCGGGTTAGTAGAAAATAATTCCACCAATTTGCTTAGACTGATAGTCTCACTCTTTACTAAACGGTCATAAATTACAGGAAAGGAGGTTTCCATGCCGATCATACCGAAAGGCGCATACTCGAATTCCCCATCCTTCTCGTCCCGGGTATGGGGCGCATGATCCGAAGCGATACAATCTATAGTGCCGTCCTGGATGCCTTTAATCAGGGTCAGGCGGTCTTCCTCCGTGCGCAGCGGGGGCTTGACTTTGTATACCGAGTCATAACCGGTAATCAACTCCTCGTTCAACAGCAAATGATGAGGCGTGGCGTCGGCCGTGACTTTTATTTTACGTATCTTCGCATACCTGATAAGTTCGACGGAACCGCCGGTGGAAATATGAGTCAAGTGCAGCTTAGACCCGATCCGGCGCTGCAAGATGATATCCCTGGCTACGATCACCTCCTCGGAGGCATTCAAAATCCCTTTTAATCCATACTTGTAAGAGATATAACCTTCGTTTACCTGGCCGCTGCCTGAAATAGAGTGATCTTCCGGGTGCTCGATTATCGGCACATCCAACATGCGGGTATATTCCAGCGCTTTCCTTAACAAATCGGCCTGCATGACACACTTGCCGTCATCGGAAAAACCCACGGCCCCGCCTTCTACTAAGTCGGCCATCTCGGTCAAATGCTCCCCGTCCAGGTTTTTGGTAATGGCGGCAACCGGGAAAACATTGACCAAACCGGCATTTTGGGCCCGGGAAATAATATATTCCACTACCGAACGGTTGTCGTTTACCGGCACTGTGTTGGGCATACAAACGATAGAAGTAAATCCGCCGTGAACAGCAGCTCGCGAACCGCTTTCGATGGTCTCCTTATTCTCCTGGCCCGGCTCCCGCAAATGGACATGCATGTCGATAAAACCGGGACAAATCACTAACCCTTCGGCTTCGATCAATCCTGTTTCACTGCTCTTTTCTATCGATGCAGCGATCTTTTTTATTTTTCCATCTTCTACCAGTATATCGCGTTCAGCGTCGGTTTTACCGGCAGGGTCTAATAAACGACCGTTTTTTATCAACAATTTCATTTTCCGGCTCCTTTTAATAAGTATAACACAGCCATGCGCACAGCGATGCCGTTGGTTACCTGCCGCAAAATAACCGATCTATCGGAATCCGCCAGGGTTTTGTCGATCTCCACATCCCGGTTTAAAGGGCCCGGGTGCATCAAAATGGCCCTTTCCTTAGCCAGGGAAAAAACCTCCGGCGTGATGGCAAAATATTTCCTGTACTCCCTTATAGATGGGAAATAAACACCGGCGCCCCGCTCCGCCTGCACTCGCAGCATCATCACTACATCCACGTCTTTGACCCCTTCCTTAAGATCATAATAAACCCCGGCTCCCATGGTCTCAAATTCCCGGGGCACTAAAGAAGGCGGACCGATAAGATTCACCTGGTTGCCGATTTTATGATGCAGGAAAAGATTGGAACGGGCCACCCGGGAATGGAGGATGTCACCTACTATGGCCAATTTCAACCCCCTGATGGTGCCGAATTTCTGTTTAATGGTCAGGGCATCTAACAGCGCCTGGGTGGGGTGCTCATGGAAACCGTCACCGGCATTGACTATCGCCGACCTGGCAAAAGTTGTCAGGTACTTAGCCGATCCGGCAGCCGAATGCCTGATGACAATCACATCGGGATTCATGGACTCTAAGGTCATCACTGTATCTTTTAAGGATTCGCCCTTTTTTAAACTGGAAGTAGAGGCGCTGAAATTGATCAAGTCGGCGCTCAACCTCTTGGCCGCAATCTCAAAAGAACTCCTGGTCCTGGTGGAATTTTCATAAAAAAGATTCACTACGGTTTTTCCTTTTAAGGCCGGCACCTTTTTTATATTGCGGGTGGAAATCTCCACGAAAGATTCCGCGGTCTCCAATATCAAGTCTATATCCGCAGTACTCAAATGCCCGATACCCAACAGATGATTTTGCTTGAAAATTGTTTTCTTCATTTAGAACCTCGTTGGCTCCATTATCAAAACCTGGTCTTTTTCCTCGATTTCCTTGAGCATCACGTTTACCCTCTCCCTCCTGGAAGTGGGCAGGTATTTACCCCGGAAATCCGCGCTAATAGGCAGTTCCCGGTGCCCCCTATCTATGAATACCGCCAGTTGAATGCTCCCTGGCCGGCCCAATTCGAAGATAGAATCCATGGCAGCCCGGATAGTTCTGCCGGTAAATAATACATCATCTATTAAGATAATATCCTTATCTTCAACAGAAAAATCTATCTCGGTCTTCTGCACAACGGGATGGTGTTCTTTCTTATGCAGGTCATCCCTGAATAACGTGATATCGAGAATCCCTAAAGGTAAATCGATATCTTCCATCTCTTTCACCAAATCCTGTATTCTTTTGGTTACGAATACTCCCTTTGACTGGATACCTATCAAAACCAGGTTCTCCACCTCCCTGTTTCTCTCGAGAATCTCCATAGCCATCCTCGAGAATGTTCTCTTCATTTTTTTTTCATCCATAATTTTAGCTTTTATCTTTTCTTCCATAAAAAAACTCCTTAGACCATTACATGGCTGTATCATTCGCAGCGCTAATTCTATCGAGAACAGCTCCCTGCGTTTAGAACTTTGCACTATGCACTTCGCACTGTAGGCTGTGAAATTTTTCACTCGCCGCAAAATGGCGCGATTCGTTCAAAGTAAAAAATATCACTTAAACAATTTTTTGTCAACAATATTTTTTTTAAATCTCAAAAAAAGGCTAGCAAAAATTCTATAAAATCACGGATAATATAATTTCCGTTTCTGAACCGAACGAGGAAGAACCCACAGGCGTGGGTACGTGATTAGGTAAAAACATTATAGGAAGTGAAAAAATGAAAAAAACGCCGCTATTTGCTTTAGTCCTGATGGGAGCAGCTTTATATCTTGCCGGGAAACCGGCTGTTGAGGTTAATCCCTATCCAAATACCATAAAAAATAATAAATTCTATCAATTGATCGATAACGGCGAAACAGAGCCGTGGGAACTTCACATCATGGCTATCAAATAAAAATCCGGCAACATTAAACGGGGCAACTAAAGTTGACGTGTCAACATTTCTGAAACAGGTTTTAATGCCCTTATTATAGAGCGTTTGCTTTTAATAGGAAGAGTTTTCCTTTAACAAAATGTTGCAAGGGTTAACAGGTTTCTTAATTTTTACCTCTTCCCGGAAACTATTGTCTATCGAAAATCCTGCTGAAAATTTTCCTCCTGGTGAGTTTGGCATAAAAATTGCTATAGAAATAGTAAGTAAAAACAGGTAGCTGCACAGCAAACCTGGATATAGAATTATGTTAATTATACGAAGGGTTAGGAGTCGGTAAAGGAAGAGTGAGTAGAGCGGGGCGCAAGCCCTGGAAGAAGCGGATTTATGATTTATTTTACAGGGATCGGGAGTGAGCAGCGGAAATAGTGAGGAGAAGATAGAGTAAATATAAATGCAGGTGTAAGCACTGAAGGCGTGTGAGGTAATATTAAGGGAATAAGTTTGGAAGTTTGGTGAGGAGGTTAGTGAGGAGAAACTAACTTTGCTTTAGACTGAGATGTTAGCCCTGGTGTGAGAGAGGATAAGAGGACAGCGTAGGGAGGTTTAGCCTCCCCGCTGCTCCTTCCTTTTCCGTTGTGTTATATCATCATTTTAAAATTTAACCATTCAATTTCTAACAACAAGCAGCAGTTCACAATGTAGTTCACCTCAGGGAGGGAATTGCACTCCGGCCCGGTGAGTCGAGCGGCCCCACCTCATCATTATAGGGGGCAAGATTTCACTGTCTGAGGACGAAGGACGAGTTTGAAATTTTAGCGAGACGAGCCGTCAGCCGGTCAATTCCTGGACGGGTGAACGAATTGAACTGCTGCCGAATTAGTATTTTCCCGATCTGAACCACCACAAACTCTTTATTTCCAGGTAATTTTTTTGCGGGAATAAAAAAAATTTTGCTTCCGAGGTTGTAAAATAATATCTATATGAGGTATAATAAGCGATGGAAAAATTATCAGGAAAAGACTTAATAAATTTAATTCGCTCTGTTTTCCCCCCATTTAGCGGGGACAAAAAATTAGGCATACTGGTAGACGTACCGGTAGACATGGATAAAGACAACAGCGATTGGAAACTAAGAAGGCAAATTACCGAAGGTTGGTTTCATGCCGTCAGGCACAATGCCCATAACCTGGCTTTAGAAGAAATACAATTATTAGCTTATCCCGATGTCGGCTCGAACAATGCCGATTTACCCGCGGCTGCCTATAAAATCAGGGAAAAGCTGCCCGTATCGGCGGAACTCCTCTGTGAAGAAGGAGAGAAAATCTCTTTTGAACAGGTATTTAAGGAATTCCAGTTGTTTTTAGCTCCTACCGAATATTCTACTACAGCCCCCTTGAAAGTAGCAGCCCGGAAATTCGGATTCCGAGCCGCTACCATGCCCGGTTTTTCACCGAAAATGATCCCCGCGCTCAGGATCGACTACAATGAAGTGGCCAGGAGGGTGAAAATACTAAAGGAAAAACTCGATCCCGCGGAATGGGCTGATGTCGCTTTCCAGGTAGAAGACCGGGAATACAAAGTATTTTTCGACCTGCGCCACCGGCCCGCCCACCTCAGTCCCGGCCGTTTTCCCGACGCCGGGGTGGCCGGTAACTTACCCAGCGGCGAGACTTACATTGTGCCTTATGAAGGCGAAAAAAGCGAGAAAAGCAAAACCGAAGGTACGCTGCCCGTACAAATCGGCGAAGATGTGTTGTTTTTCGACATCCGCGAGAACCGGGCTGTGAAAGTTGCCGGTAAAGCAGTTCCAGCTTTAGAAGAAGAACAGGATCATTTGCGTCGTGAACCGGCTTATGGCAATATGGCCGAATTGGGATTCGGCGTGTTGGGTGATTTCGGTTTAAAGCCTATTAAAGAGATCTTGTTAGACGAGAAGCTGGGATTTCATATTGCCTTCGGCAGGAGCGACCATTTTGGCGGCATCGTTAGTCCCGCGGATTTTTCTTCTCCAAAAGAGGTGATCCATTTAGACCGGATATACATCCCGGCCACGCAGCCTTTGGTCCAGGTGCGTTCTATCCTGTTGGGTTATGAAGACAGCAGCCAGGAAGAAATTTTTAAAGACGGCGAATACCTGATTTTCTAGCCCGCGGCGCGGGCACCCTATGAGCCGCTTCGCGGCAGAAGCCAACGGTGGCCATTCATTGTGTAGATAAACGTATCGCTCATGAAAAGTTTTGGGAGTTCAGAAGGGAACTGCGTCCCCAGCCTATGAGCCGTTGCGCGGCAGGAGCCAACGATGGCCGTTTATCGAGCAGAGAAGCGTATCGCTCATGAAAAGTTTTGGGAGTCCAGAACCCTTTTTCAAAAGGGTTTTGGCCGCCGGAGGCAAAGTAGATAGGTAATCCGGAGGCGCTACTTTATCTTAGCGTGCAGTTTATCGATATGCTTCTTTTCTCCCATTACTACCAATATGTCGCTCTCTTTCACTAAGTATTCGCCGCCCGGGTTCGGGGTAAAACCCTGGGGAATAATCGACTTGATAGCCAGTACAGTGATATTGTATTTCTTGCGCAGGTGGATTTCTGCTAAGGTTTTGCCGGTAAAAAATTTGGGCGGCGCAATCTCCTCGATGACCAGCCCCGCTTCTAAAGGAATATAATCGATCAGGTTCGGCGCCACGATCTGGCGGGCCATTTTCTCCGCCATGTCTTTTTCCGGGTACAGCACCTCTGTAGCCCCTACTAAAGCGAGAATCTTTTCATGATCCTCGGAGAGAGCTTTGGCAAAAATTTTGGGGACGCCCAGTTCTTTTAGCATGTGTACCATGAGAATGCCGGGTTCCAGTCCGGGGCCCGGGGCCACTATCGCACAGTCCACGTCTTTAATCCCAATGGAGATAAGATTCTCTTTGTTGGCAGCGTCCATGGTGACGGGCTTGGTAACCATGTCTTTAATTTTGTTCACCTGGTCTTTATTGCTGTCTATAGCTATGATCTCGATATTATCTTCTTGGGCCAAGTTCTTAGCCAGGTTGATACCGAAACCGCCTAACCCGATAATGGCAATTTTTTTCATCGAAACTCCTTATTTTAGCAATTTAGAGGCGATGACCACACGTTGTATCTGGTTGGTGCCTTCATAAATCTGGGTCACTTTAGCATCCCGCATCATCTTTTCCACCGGGTACTCTTTGCTGTAACCGTAACCGCCGAACACCTGCACCGCATCGGTGGTTACTTGCATGGCCATATCCGAAGCAAACAATTTTGCCATAGCGCCGGGAACTGTGATCTCTTTTTCGCCGCTGTCCACCTGCCGGGCCGCCTGGTAAACCAGCAGCCGGGCTGCTTCTATGCCGGCAGCCATATCCGCCAGCATAAACTGTATGGCCTGGAAAGAACTAATTAATTGGCCGAACTGTTCTCTCTCTTTAGAGTATTTTACCGCTTCATCGAAAGCGCCCCGGGCAATACCTACAGCCTGGGCGCCGATACCGATGCGGCTCCTGTCCAACAGCCCTAAGGCGATGTAGAAGCCCTGGCCCGGGCTGCCCAGGATATTCTCTTGCGGCACTTCGCAGCCGTCGAAAATCAACTGGTTGGTGACAGAGGAGCGGATGCCCATTTTATCTTCGCTTTTGCCTACGGTGAAGCCGGGGGTGCCCTGCTCGACGATAAAAGCAGTCTGGCCGCGGTGTCCTTTCTCCGGGTCGGTGACTGCGATTACTAAGGTAACACCGGCGATTGCGCCGTTGGTAATAAACTGTTTTACGCCGTCTAATATATATTTATCGCCTTTTTTGACAGCTTTTGTTTTGATAGAACCGGCGTCTGAACCGGCGCCCGGTTCGGATAAGCCGAAAGCAGTATAGATTTTCCCGTCTGCCACAGCGGGCAGGTATTTTTTCTTTTGAGCTTCGTTACCGTAGAGGATGATTCCTTTGGTGGCGATGGCATTAACGGCAAAAGTAACGCCTATGCCGCCGTCGCCGCGGGATAACTCTTCGATGCCCAGGGCAGCCGACATGCTCTCGTCTCCTAAGCCGCCGTATGCTTCAGGCACTACGATGCGGTAGAAATCTTGTTTCCCCATCTCGGTAAAGATGTCGGCGGGGAATTGGTCTTTTTCGTCTAATTCTGCTCTTATAGGGATAATCCTTTTGTTCACGTAATCGGAGAATAGGTCTCGCACCATCTCCTCTTTTTCCTTTAAAAAGTAGTTCATGTCAGCCTCCTCTTAAAACATCGCCGGTAGAACCGGTACCGGCGGTTTTGTTGATGTCTTTTTTTCTATAGTAGAATATTTTATTTTTCATAGTATAATTTACCGCAAAACGCTGTTCTTTTCAAGGGGGAAAATGATTTTATTTTATCCGGGGGTTCTCAAAGCCGTAAAGGGGACAGGATAGAAAGTAATCCTACAAAAGTTTTGTTCAAACTTTTTCGGAGGTTCGGTATGCCGAGGCCCCCAACTTCAATTCAATGGGGGCGTCCCCCGGCAAGGCCGCCCAATACTGTTGCCTTAAGGCTATAGCGCTCATTAAAATTGA
>JAGLSW010001155.1 GCA_023135565.1 Candidatus Aminicenantota bacterium
CAAAAAAGTTTGAACAAAACTTTTGGTTTAAAAAGCGAAAAGCGTTATTCTCACCCCTGCTGCGAAGCAGCTAAACGCTCCCCCACGCATGTGGGGTTGAACAAAACTTTTGTTGAGGGTATGTCCCCATTGATATCCCGCAAAACTTTGTCGCCTACAAAACGTATTCATATATATACTTAAATATATGAGGAGGTTTACATGCGAAACATATTCCCGATTGGAAAAAAAAGTTTTATTTGCGGATTCATAGTCTTTACTCTCTGTTTATCTTTCCCGGCCCGGCCCGGCCTGGCAAAAGTGACCGGCATGGAGATCACTTTCCGCGGGGCATTTGCCGGAGGCAAAGAATTCGGCAAAGTGGGCGCTTACGAAACCATCAGGGGCAAACTGCACTACTGCGTCGATCCTGCTAACCCGGCTAATGCCCGCATCGTGGACCTAAAATACGCGCCCCGGGACAAAAACGGCAACGTCTGCTTTTCCGGGGATTTTGTCCTCCTAAAACCGCTGGATTTAAAAAAAGGCAGTGGGCGTTTGCTTTTCGACGTCACCAACCGGGGCGGTATAGTGGCTTTAGGCGCTTTGAACGACGACGGCGGCTGGGTGAACAGCGAAAAAGACCCGGGCAGTGCCGGTTAATGGTTTTTTGATGAAGCACGGCTACTCGATTCTGACTGCCGAATGGAACTGGGACGTCCGCCCCGGCGGTGGACGGCTGCAGTTGGATTTACCTATTGCCACGAAAAACGGCCAACCTATCAGCCAGCGGATCGCCGCCGAAATCGTGCTTTTCGATAGAGACCAAAAAAGCAAAAGCGAACCGGTCTCCTGGGGGAACAGCCGCTGCTACCCGGTGATAGACATGAAAAACAGGAGCAAATGCCGTTTTACGGTGCGCGATGAACCCATGGGCAAAAGAACCTTGATCCCCTTAGAACAGTGGCAATTCGCCCGGTTAGAAGGCAAAAAAATCGTCCCCGATCCTACTTTTATCTACATGGAAACGGGCTTTGAACCGGGCCGCATCTACGAACTGGTTTACCCGGTCAAAGACCCGCGCATCGTGGGTTTGGGGCTGGCCGCAACGCGGGACTCCATCTCCTTTTTCCGCTTTGAAACGAAAGACGGCAGCGCCCGCCCCAATCCCATGGCTGTAGACAGCGGCGGCAAGTTAACTCCAACTGTAGAAAAAGTCTATATCTTCGGGGTTTCTCAATCGGGACGTTTCATTACCCACATGATCTACCAGGGTTTTCACGTGGACGAAGCCGGGCGCATGGTGATCGACGGTGCCGGGATACATGTGGGTGGAGCAGGCAAAGGCAGTTTTAATCACCGTTTCGCCCGTCCCACTCATGTGGGCAGCCACTTAGAAGGCAAGTATATGCCCGCTGATTTTTTCCCTTTTAATTTTGTCCCCCAGGTTGAGCGGTTGGCGTCCTCAGCCGATAAGGGGCCTGGAGATTTTAAGTCCGAACAGATCGATCCGTTGACCGGCGAAAAAGGCGACGTGCTGGCCATCGCTAAAAAATTAGGCAAGATACCTTATATTATGATTACCAACAATGAGGCGGAATACTGGACCCGTTCCGCCTCTCTTCTTCATACCGACGTATTAGGCAAAAAAGACGCCCCGCTGCATAAGAAAGTGCGTATCTATCTCACCTCCGGGGCCGGTCATTATGCTCCTTTTTCCAGGGGCCGCTATATCTATGAGCATTCCCAGGGTATAATCTATCACTATCCTATCTCCCGCGCCCTGCTGTTGGCTTTAGACCGCTGGGCAAGCGAAGGCAATGAACCGCCGCCCAGCATGTACCCCCGTTTAGACCGGGGCGAACTTTTGGCCCCCGGCGAACACAAAAAAAAATTCCCCAAAATACCCGGCATGAGGCATCCTGGCCGCTGTGCCGCTCCGCCTCGGGTGAATTACGGCGATAAATTCCGCACTGAAGGCATTATCACCGTAGTGCCGCCGCAAATGGGAGAACCCTATATCACCTTAGTGCCCAATTTCGACAAAGACGGCAACACCGGCAGCGGTATCCGGCTGCCGGAACTGGCGGTTCCCCTGGGCACCTACCAGGGCTGGAACCCGCGCCGGGCCGAATTTGGCGCGCCGCAGTATTTATCCCGCTTTATAGGTTCTTTCTGGCCCTTTGCCAAAACCGAAGCGGAACGCAAAAAAACCGGCGACCCCCGGCCTTCGTTAGAAGCCCGTTATGCCGGTAAAAAAGATTATGTGGCAAAAGTGAAAAAAGCGGTACGGGACTTGATTAAGCAAGGTTTCCTGCTGAAAGAAGACGGCGATCTGTATATAAAAGAAGCCGGAGAAATCGCCTGGCCGCCCGAACCCATCGATAATTCCCCTTTCTGGGAAAGGGCCTATCACCGCAGCCCGGCAAAAGTAGATACGAAAATATATAAAGCATATACCGGGCAATATAAAGCCGCGGTAGGCGGTGGCATAATTATTAAGATCAGCAAAAAAGGGAAGCGGCTTTTTCTTCGGATAGGCGGCCAGCCTGAGCGTGAATTATTTCCCCGTTCGCAGACAAGATATTTTACCCGGGACGGTTTAGGTGAATTATCATTTATCAAAAACGCCGCCGGCCGGGTAAGCAAGATAGTGGTTCATTTGCGTCAGGGCGACATAGAGGCTTCCAGGATATAGTAGACCCCACTGCGTGGGGGAGCGATAAGCCGCTTCGCGGCAGGGCAGCGGGTGAGCGCTTCTCGCTTTTTTAAACAA
>JAGLSW010001156.1 GCA_023135565.1 Candidatus Aminicenantota bacterium
CCCCTCAGCGCCACCCCTCTCGAGAGGGGAATTTTAGCTTCTCAATCATCAAAAGCCCGTCTCTTTTGCTTTTTCTCTGTACCCTCTGTGGCTATATTAATTACATAGTAGCGCTTTTTCTTTTAATTGAATATTGATAATTGACCTAAGAAGCTGCCGCTATCGAGGGATTACTGCGATGCTGATGCTGCTCATCATCATCATCGATAAACTGGCTGTAATCGATAGCGTCGGCCAGGAGACGAGGGTAAATCTTTAAACATATCCAGGCATCCGAGGCGGCGTATATCTGCTGCTTCCTGGTTAGATCGGGCTGCGCCCAGTTGGTTTTCTGGGAACTTTTTACCAGGCGGCGCGCTATATAACGCGCTGTTAAACCACGCGCCCCGATCTGGATAATCCCTCTCTCAGCCGCTAATGTGCTCAGATCGATGAATCCACCGGCGGTGAATTCTTTTAGTTCCTGGAGTTTTACGATATCATTGTTTACACCTATACCGATCTTTTTTATCTCATTGTTAGACAGGAAATCGGCCAGGGCATTGGAAAATTTTGTTTTCTTCAACTGCAAAAGATAGGCGGTGTCTTTTGTAGCCAGTTGTACCAATGAAATCGGGTAAGATTCTCCTTTCTTGAAAGCCGGTTTGCTCTCGGTATCGAATCCTACATATCTCTCTTGCCGCAGCAGCTTAACAGCCTCTTCTTCTTGTCCCCGGCTTTGTACCACCACAACTTTCCCGTTAAAACGGACGACGGGCAGCGAATTGATGTATTCACTGCTAAACCTATTTATTAAAATATAACTCATTTTCTATCGGGTACCTTATTTAAACTCCTCCAAAACCGGGAAATCCTGGTTTGATTAACCTTTAAGGATACCTGATAAATTAACAATTGTCAAGGGTAAAATCAAAAGTTTTTAAATAAGCGGCGCTAACCTTGTTTTTTTAGCTTTGAAACCAGGATGAATAGGAAAAACGGAGCGCCTAAAAAAGAGGTGATGATGCCTACCGGGATTTCTACCGGGGGGATTAAGTTCCGGGCGACAAAATTCGTGACCACCAAAAGCAGACCGCCGATAAAAATAGTAAAAAAAGTAACTGCTTTGAAATCGTTTTTGAAGATCAACCGCGATATGTGGGGCACGATTAACCCGATAAAACCGATGGGCCCGGCAATAGTTACCACTACGCCCACGATAAAAGAGACGATAATCAAAATAAAAATCCTGAATTTTTTGACGTTCATCCCTTTGGAAAAAGCGAAACTGTCCCCGGCTGAAATCAGTATCAGGTCGTTTTTCAATTGGAAGGTGGTGATAATAAAAAAAATGTAAATGGGCAGCAGGAACAATATTTCGTTGTAACCGGCTACGCTCAAACTGCCCATTAACCAGCGCAGCACCGAGGTGGTCTGGGCATAGTCGGATAAGTATTGAATCAAAAGAATACAGGCGGAAAAGAAAAAATTCAGGGCTATGCCCGACATTAACAGGGTATAAATCGAAAAACTCCTGACTAATTTGGCGATGCCGATAATTAGAAAGATGGTAATCAACGCGCCCACAAAACCGTAAAGGTAAATGCCGTTCAAACCCAAAAACGATATGGAGATATTTAATTTGATGGCCAGGACCGAAGCCGCCGCCGCGCCCGAAGAAACACCTAACGTATAAGGAGTCGCCAGGCTGTTCTTGAAAATATTCTGGAAAATCAAACCGGCCAGGGCCAGGGTGGAACCTACGATAAAAGAGAGGATGGTCACCGGTACGCGGAGCTGCCAGAAAATAAAACTGCCGGTGTTTTCACCGAAAAGGGATTGAATATCCAATTTGACCTGGCCGATAAAGGGCAGCCCTACCAGCAGCAGCAGCCCGAAAATCGAAATAACGATATATTTCTTATTCATTTAAGAATATAATCTCCTTGTCTTTATAGGTTACTTTTTCAAAAGCGGTATTATATGTTTCCCGCAGGATTTTTTTATCGAAAATTTTTTCCCCGGCATAGACGAGTTCTCCTTTTTTGATGGCCGCGATCTTATTCACTACCGGGTAAAGGGTCTCGAAATTATGGGAAACCACCACTATGGTTTTACCCTCTTCGCGCAATTTTATCATCATTTTTTTCAGGGTGGAAACCGCTTCCGGGTCCAGGAAAGTGAAGGGCTCATCAAATAGGATAATAGACACATCCTGGATAATGGCCGACGCCAGCATAACTTTTTTCCTTTCGCCGCCGCTCAGCGTATTAATGTCCCGCTGTACGAATTCTTGCAGGTTAAATTGTTTGACCACCCGGTCATAGACCCGGTAGTCTTCCGCCGTGTAATCTTTAAAAAAAGACTTGTAAGGATAACGGCCGGCCAATAATATCTCTTTTGTACTAATAGGCAGGGAAAACTCCTCGAACTGGGGTTGGTAAGAGAGTATTTTTGCCATCTCTTTGCGGGCGAAATTCTTTATGTTTTTTCCTTCTATAAACACTTCGCCTTCGTAATCGGCGATCTGCCCGGATAAGATTCGCAGCAAAGTGGTTTTGCCTGCCCCGTTGGGGCCGAAAATCAGGCAGGAATCGCCTTTTTCGATTTTCAGTTCGATATTTTTCAGGATAGTATTTTTACTACTAATACTTCGTGACCCTTTGCGAGCTTTTCGGTTTGCCCGGTTGGATATGCGTTTCCCGGGCCTCTCATAGTGTGCGGACGCCGTCCGTCTTTTATTAATGGAGTAGCCCACGCCGCAAATTTGTATCATTACTTTTTCTTCCGGGTCAACTCCTGGTACATCCACAGGATATTGTTTTTCCTGGTAGTAAAAAAGCCCTTATCTTTTATCTTTTTGAAACCGTCGAGTTTATTCTCTTTCATTATTGCGCCCGCGTCTTTGCCCGCTTTTATGCCGGCGGAGACTTCCTTTCTCAGGTATTTTAGATAGTCGGCGAAGTATAAATAATTTTTCATGCCGGTGATTTTTCCGTGTCCCGGGATGATTTTGTAGTCCGGGTATTTTTTGCTCAGGGTCTCGATGATGCGGATCCAGTTGAGCGTATCGGAACCCTCTTTGACGTCGATGTAGGGAGGCATGCCGTGAAAGAAAAGGTCGCCGCTGTGGATAACGCCGGAGGTTTCGAAGATAACGATAGTGTCCCCTGAAGTGTGGCCCGGGCCTAAGTGGAGCAGGGTGATTTTTTCTTTGCCTACCTGGAGTTTTTGTATTTTGTCGAAAGTTTTGATAGTGGCGATATAGTCCTGGTTAGTTTTTTTTGCTCTTCTAATCAAGGTTTCTTTGCAATTTTCGTGGCAGATAGAGACTGCGCCTTTGGCGATGGTTTTGGCGCCGTCGGTGTGGTCCCAATGGTAGTGGGTCAGGATCATGTGAGTGATAGGAGCCGGGGAGAAGGATTTTATCTTTTTTAGGACAGCCTCGGTGCTGTGGTTGACTTTGCTGTCGATTAGGAGCAGGCCGGAGCCTGTTTTGAGGATGCCCATATTGCCGCCCGGACCGTAGAGGCAGTAGACGTTACCCGCAACTTTTTCGATTTGCAGGGGTTCTTCGGCAGCGGTAGACTGCGCGAACAAGAAAAGAACGATTACCAACAAATAAAGATTGAATAATTTTTTGTTTTTCATATAGAATTAATATCAATTTTACGCCCAAAAGTCAAGGGGTGCAGAGCACCCACCCTATGAGGGGCTGCCTATCAAAAAAGAATAGCCCGGTGGTTTCTACTATCGTCCATCCGGAAGATTTTAATCATTAGATCCGTTTATGTTTTTTCTATACTTTTTTATTGCCTGGTCGATGTCTTTTGAGGAGATACCGCCTTTTCGACGCACCTCAGCCCGGATGGACTCGACATCTTCGATAAGTTGTTCTTTCCACCTGTATTTTTTGTGCAATTTTAGTAATGATGAATTACAGGGGCGCTCATTAGGGTAGAGTAGTTTTTTTTATTTTTTGCAATTCTAACTCCTGGCAATGCTTACGTTTGTTCAGTGACCGGGATTTCGGTGCGTAGAAGTGTACAAATGTTGCAAAACAAGACTTGACCCCGATAATTTAGATCATTTTTTTTGCCTCCGGCGGCCCTGCCGGGGGCCAAACTTTTGTAAAAGTTTGCACAAAACTTTTGATAAGTTAGAATCAAAATCGCTCACACGCTGCCCCCGCCGGAGG
>JAGLSW010001157.1 GCA_023135565.1 Candidatus Aminicenantota bacterium
GCTTGATAGTTTCCAGAACGGGCATGAAGTTCAATCTTTCATTCAACCTTGCATGCTTCCTCTCGATCTTTGGGAGCATTTCTTTGCAGGCCGTGATCACCACATCAGGAGTCATGCTTCCCTCCTGGTGTCTGTATATCTTGATGCCGGGCCTACATATTGGAAAACTTGCGGCGGTTTTGTTTCCAGATACAGTTTTTCCAATTCGCGCTTGATCCAGTTCTCCAACCTGCTGAACCCAATGATAACACCATTGGCTGCAGCGTTCATAACCCTATAGCTCAACCACTCCCGGAGACGGCCCAGGTATTCCATTTTTTTTCCATTTTTCCAATAAAAATAATGTGGATCGATAATTTTGAAAAGAATTAGGAGCTGTGGGCGATTCCCGCCCATATCCATGAAGGTCGCTTTCAACTTTATTATCGACTCTTCAATTCCGATTTCAATATAATTTCTCGGAGTGTATTCAATATTGCGTACTTCACAATTGTACATAATTTTATCCAGGACAATTTTTCCGAAATTCAGAGTGTGAGTGATAATCATAATTTCCCGTGTTGGCAGCGCAGCCACTACAAGCTCAGTCAGGAACTCATCGGTCATGCCGCAATCGCACTCTCTGCTGCTCATCAGTACGGCCCCTCTGTGGCGAATCGCCTCTCGATGTCGGTCATCAGGTTGAGGGCTTTTCTCGGCGTTGCCTCATCGCCGAAGTGTATTAATGCGTGTTCTAACTTTTTTCTCCAGTATGAGTTAATAGCCTCCCAGCGTTCCCTGTAGGTCATGTTGGCTTCATTAGCGTACGGAGGCAACGGGCCGAAGGAGGTGATAAACTGCAGGTACATGGGATTGTACTGCCATTGATCACATGTGATCGGTTCATTCTCGATCTCCTCGATGACTCTTAGGATTTTCTGGGCCTCGATGATTTTTCCGGTGGCATTGCCGAATATCGCCGCGGTAAGGCAATATTGCCAGAATCTTCCCAACTCTTCCCAGCTTCTTTCCGCGTCACTTTCAACCAGGGGCACCTCATCGGGCCAGTAGTCCGGGAGCTTTTCCCGGAAAGCCTTGATTCTCTCTTCCGCGGTCATCGAGGCTATCCTTTTACTTCCAAAATTTCGTTTTCCAAAAATTCCATAAATTCCTTGTTTTCCCGCAGCAGGGGGGCGTCGCCAATAATTTCGACTTCGTCTGCCCGGCCGTATTGCTTGACCAGCTTCTTGAGCTTGCCGGTGAAATACTCGATCACATCCACCGTGGGTGTGGCGAGGGTTTTTCTTTTTTCGTCGATTTCATGCGTGAGTTTCACACTGTACGGTAGTTTACCGTCAGGGGTTTCTTTATATCCAACTTCGATCTTCATTTTTCCTCCTGCCTCCACTCAACCGGGAAGCCCCTTTTTTTCAGGGATTCATACAGCTTTTCTTCCATGACGTATATCTTTGTCGGGGTTCCTCTCTCCGCAATAGTCTTCTTGAGAAGGGCCAATGCTGCTTCGAGAATGTCCATATCATCGTACAGTGCTCTATACATGATATTTCCATGTTCCTCAAGGTATTGATATGATACGCCTCTATAGTTTCCGTTCTTAAGCTTCCAGATGCCCGGAAGTATGTCCTTCAGGACATTGAGCCACATCTCCCCGCAGTGCGCCGGGTCTTTTTCGCAAGCTTTTTCGATATTTTCAATAGACGTTGTGGCAATCAGGCAGACATCTTTCGCTTCATCGGTGACTTTGATTTTTTCCCATATCCCGGCGTAATCAGGTTGCTTCTTTTTGCCCGCCATTGCTATTCCTCCTTTTTCGCGCCATCGAAACTCTCCTAAGCAGCCGGAGCAC
>JAGLSW010001158.1 GCA_023135565.1 Candidatus Aminicenantota bacterium
CTTAAGGCAACAGTATTGCAGGGCCGCCGGAGGCAAAGTAATATCATAGGTAGGGTGAAGGAAAGGGCAATCATTAGAATAAGTAAGGAGAGATATTAAAAATTTTTTTTTTTAACCCTTTTTCCTCTTTACAAAACCAGAATTTTCCATTAAAATAAAACTGTGTCCAGGAAAATTTAAGTGCTTTGCAATACCTCCGCGGTGGAAAACGCGGAAGTAAGGAGGTTTGAACAATTAGAGCAGTAACTTTGAACAAAGTTAAAATAAAAGAGGAGGAGAAACAGGATGAGCTTTCTAAGCGAAGAAAAGATTTTGAAAGTTTTGCCGGTTGTTTTCATTTTATTTTTCTTAAAATCCGGTGTATTCGCCTTAATCTGGCACAATACTTCGGATGACGCATTTGTGCCCGGTGACAGGGATGGAGATTCTATCAGGGAGCATATCATAAGAGGCGCGGGAAGTTTTTTGAAATCCCATTCCTTTATGCAAGCGTTCTTAGAAAAAATCGAATTAGCTGAACTTGAATGCCTGGATTATAATCAGCTCCTACTCACTTTAGACGACGCCATTGGGAAAATGCTGGAAACGAAAGTTAGATACCGGGCTTTAACCGCGGAAGCAGACATAACACCTTACAACCAGGACGTTATCAACCAATTACTAATTTTCGATTATGCCGGCTTCCAGGATAACCGCAGCTTAAACGGTGATGTTTTCGCCCTGGTTCAATCCTTCCTGGAGCAGGGCGATGTCAGGGGCGTTTACCACAAAACGCTGGTAGATGTAGAAGAAATCTTGCTCACCCTGGGAGTCTTGAGAGTAGACGTCGCAGCCGGGCTATTTCCCGACCCGGCCGATCTGTGGAACGCGAATTGCTCTTATTCGTTATCCCTTCTTTTTGGTCAATATGTGACAGCAGTGTTTATGGATATCAAAGAATAAATAAACCGCACCATGAAAACTTTCAGTTGTTTCCTTATCCTCGAATTCAAGAGGCTGTTCAGCAAAAAAAACATTATCCTATTCTTAATATTTTTGCTGCTTGCCCTCTATTTTGTGCAGGAGGGGACACACGATTACAAGGCCGTTATAGAAAGTAAAGAGAATTTTCAGGAAGTCGAAAGGATCAATATAGGAAAATTCATTAATTACGCCCAGTACGCCTTTTTCGGTTTCAGGGTGAAGTTTATTCCTTCGCCTTTAAGTATTTTTTTCTCCAATTCCGGTGTGGTTGCGGAGTTGACTGCATTCGTGGATTCCGGGGTCAGGCTGCGGATTTACAGCTCTTTTTTGGGAAAGAATCTTTATTCGGAAAGATCAGGTAGTTTTAAAGATTTTTTCGGGATCATATTGTTGTTCGGCAGTTTGTTATGTCTATTTATCGGGTACGATTGTCTCCGGCACCGCGAGTATTTGAAGTTCCTGGCCAGTATTTTGAATTACAGGAAAGTATACTTTTCACTCTTCTTTTCGCGACTCCTATTGTTGAACATATTTTTTCTTTTTATCGTGGGCTGCGCATTGGGGTTAATCAAACTAAACGGCATCTCCCTCTCCTCTGCCGAATACCTTTTCTTAGGCGGTTATTGTGCGTTAATGGCGCTTCTATCTTTGTTTTTCGCTTCCTTAGGCGTTTTAGCCGGGAGCATAAAGTCCAGGTCCCTGGGCACTGCCATGATTATGGCCCTATGGTTTGCGCTTATCTTCTTGATCCCCGGCGCAATTACCAGGATCGTAGCCCGGAAAGCCGATAACATTACCTCTGCCTATAACCTGGAGCAAAAGAAGTTAAATCTCTTGTCCGCTTTCGAGAAAAGAGCGTTAAACGAAGCGCAGAGATATACCAACCTGAAGGAAAAAGAAGAATCGGAAAAAGAACTGGTGGAAAGTTACTGGGACAATGAATTGGCCAAAATCCAGGCCCTTGAGAAAAAGATGCAAGATGATATGGAAGATAGTTTGAAATATTTCCAGGGCCTATCGCTTTTTTTCCCTTCTACTTTTTTATTGTCGGTAAATAATGAGATCAGCAGCCGCGGCTATGAAAACTTTCTTGATTTTTACCGTTATATTCAACAGTTGCAGCGGCAGTTTATACGATTTTATCTTAATAAAAGATACTATTCCAACTACAAGAAAATCGAATCTTTTGTCAAAGCAGATGAAAATATATACCACGGTAAAACCCGGCTGCCGCGGAATTTTCCGGCAGGTCTACTGCTGACAGCTTTTTATGTAGGCATATTATCTTTTGTCTCTTATTACCGGTTTAAAAGGTTCCTATTTGTTTTGCAGGATAAGGCGGTTCTCGATCCCGGTAAGTTGGCGCTGGACCTTAATAAAGGCGAAACCGTAGTTTTGTTGACTACCGCGGCTACTATAATCGACCAGTTATACAATGTTTTTTCAGGGATAAAAAGGGGATTTAACGGCAGGGTAAAAGTGAACGGCGATAATATCGTACCCGGCAGCGGCAGCGGCAGCGGAAAAGAAGGTTTTGATTTTGTTTATGTTTGCCATCCCGATAAAATACCCGGCCATATCGATGTCCGGGATTTCCTCTCTTTTGTTAAGAGGCTGCCTCGTATTTCCCCACCTAAAGGAGAAGATATCCTGGAAATAATGGAAAAAATGGCTATTGGAAAAAGAAAGAGGAAAAATTTTAGCGAGTTGAAAGACCATGAAAAGGGGAGAATTTTGCTGGCGGCAGCCCGGTTAAAGGGCAGCCGGATTTATATGATCCATGACATTGCCCGGGGCATGCCCATGGATTTTATCGTAGAATTTAAAAAGCAGGCGGAGAAATTGAAAGCCTCCGGCGCTGCGATACTTTATTTTAGTAATGATGTGCTCCTGGCGGCGAAGATCGGTAACCGGGTGACATATCTTCTTAGTGATCCCTCCGTGCCCCGCGGTCTTGATAATTACACAGCCCTGTGAGCGCAGCTATCCCCCTGATAGCCGAAGACTGGATTTTGAAAGTCGGCTTGCCGGGAAATTCCAAATTCCAAATTACAAATCCCAAATTACTAAAAATGGAATTTTTTTTGAAAAGGGCTTTAATTCTTCGGCAAAATGTGGTATTTTTTATTAAAACATTGTGCTGTAAAATTTGTTGAAAAGACAAAGCACCCGGCGGGTGCACCCTCTGAGCCGCTTCGCGGCAAAAACAGCAGAGGCCGGGGAATCCAAAACCCGCGGTGTGATAAAAAGACAGGCTTGTGGGGCAGCCTAACCGGATATGCGGAGCATTGTAAAATTAGCATCGAACAACAGTCGCTTTTGTCGGATGCTAATTGCTAAATGTTTAAATGCTAATTGTTTTCCCTAATAGGGTGTGGGCGCCGCCCACCGCCTGCCCCTTTGTTAAAAGATAGGAGAAACTATGGACAATAAAGAATTCAGAAAATATGGTCACGAACTGGTAGACTGGATGGCCGGCTACTTAGACGAGATTAGGAAATACCCGGTAAAAGCGCAAACCAAACCCGGGGAAATCATCGCTCAATTGCCCCTTTCGCCCCCCCGGCAAGGCGAACCCATGGACGCAATAATCGCGGATTTTAAAAAGATCATACTGCCGGGCATGACCCACTGGCAGCATCCCGGTTTTTTCGCCTACTTTAATGCCAATAACAGCTATCCTTCTATCCTGGCCGAAATGCTGACCGCTGCCATGGGCGCCCAGTGCATGAGCTGGCAAACCTCCCCCGCTGCCACCGAATTAGAAGAACGGGTCATGGAGTGGACGGCAAAATTAGTGGGCCTGCCGGGAGATTTTACCGGCGTTATCCAGGATACCGCCTCCACAGCTACCCTGTGCTCCCTGCTGTCGGCGCGGGAAAAGTACTCGGATTTCAAAATAAATGAGAAAGGTTTCGCCGGGGGAAATAAATACGCCATATACTGCTCTACCGAAGCCCATTCCTCTATAGAAAAAGCGGTGAAGATCGCCGGGTTCGGCCGGGAAAGCCTGAGGCGAATAGACGTAGATAAAGATTTTGCTATTATACCGGCGGCCTTAGAAGCTGAGATCAAAAAGGATAAGCAGGCGGGATTCCTCCCCCTAATAATGGTGGCAGCCTGCGGCACCACAGGTTCAACGGCTGTGGATCCCCTGGGAGAAGTGGGTGAAATTTGCCGCCGGTACGATCTCTGGCTCCATGTGGATGCCGCCTATGCCGGCACCGGCCTAATCCTGCCGGAAAAACGCTGGATGATCGACGGTATCGAACATGCCGACACTTTTGTTTTTAATCCCCATAAGTGGATGTTTACCAATTTCGACTGCTCTGCTTATTTCGTCAAAGACAAGGGCGCTCTTATCCGCACTTTCGAGATTCTCCCCGAATATCTTAAAACAAAAGAAGGCAAACAGGTAAATAACTACCGGGATTGGGGCATCCAGTTGGGCAGGCGTTTCCGCGCCCTGAAATTGTGGTTCGTTATTCGCCATTTCGGGGTGGAAGGGCTGCGTGAAAAAATCGCCGCTCATGTAAAATGGGCCCGGGATTTTGCCGCCGGGATCGAAGCAGCGCCGGATTTCGAACTGCTGGCCCCGGTTCCCCTATCTACTATTTGTTTCCGTTACAGCCCCGCCGGAATAAAAGAAAAGGAAGTATTGAACACCCTGAACGCCAGGCTGCTCGAAGCCCTGAACGGCACAGGGAAAATCTACCTGACCCACACGAAACTTAACGGCATCTATACCATCCGCCTGGTTATCGGGCAGACCGGGCAGCAGGAAACCGACGTGAAAGAAGCCTGGGAACTTATCCGCCGCACCGCGGCGCGGGAATTGGAAGACACGTTATAAGTCCTGGATTATGAGTTATGAGTGATTAATTATGAGCTGTACTACTAATCAGTGAAAATCTTGTTTTTTTGCGAAGATTTAACACACCCCGCTTCCTCTTGTCTCGTTCCTCGACAATCGGAACCACCCCTCTCAAATAGTGCCATTTGGCGGCCCCAAT
>JAGLSW010001159.1 GCA_023135565.1 Candidatus Aminicenantota bacterium
TTAGACCGGTTAGGATTAAACCGGGGCTACCTGATACTTTTCGACCCCGGCAAAGGTGATTGGGAAAAGAAACTCTACAAAAAAGAGATCACCTATAATAATAAAAAGATAATCATGGTGGGATGCTGAAAAAAATCTAAAAACCTGGAAACCTGGAAACGCCTGTCGGAGCAAGTGTTCACAGGCAAACTTAGTCTTCTTCTCCAGCCGGGAATAATCCCTTTGTTATCTATCTTTACCTATTGCATATAGATGTTCACTGGTGCGGATAAAAAGCGTCCGGCCTGAGATGGCAGGCGAGGCCAGGCATACTTCAAACATGCGGTTTGTCGTTAGACAATGATATTGGGGCCCGGCCTTTACTATACTGATATTTCCATATTCATCACTGAAGTATAGATTGCCGTCCGCAGCCACGGGAGAGGCAGTGAAAGCGCCGGGTTTCCCGGCTACACGCTCACGATAAAGCTCTTTCCCGGTTTTCGCTTCAAAGCAGGCCAACAGGCCGTTACCCTTTATCACATATAGGTAACTACCGTAAACGATGGGCGTAGGCTGGTACGCGCCGCGCTTCGGTTTGAACCAGGTGATAAATTTATTCGACGTTTCTCCTTCAGACAGGGAAATATCTCCCTCGGCGTCTAAACGGACAGCGTAAACCGGTCGCAGCCGGCCATGACCATTGGTAATAAATACATGACCGTGCCCGATTACAGGCGTAGGCACAGGCACATCCCCGCCGCCTTTGAACTTCCATATCTCTTTGCCGGTATTCACTTCATAGGCGCCGATATGCTTATATCCATTCACAATGATCTGGATGCGATCTTTTCCCTCATATATTGTCGGAGTGCCCCAGGTGGGATTCTCATCCCTCAGTGTGCGCCAGGTTTCGCTGCCGTCCTCGATATTTAACGCGGTTAAAAAAGACTGGTTGTTCACATCACATAAAACAATCACCCTGTCTTTGTAAATGATAGGTGAACTGCCGAAACCCCACTGGGTTTCCGGCGCGTCGAAAGCCCCGGCGTCTAAATAACCGAAGTCTTTCTTCCATAAGAGTTCACCGTCCATGTTATAGCAGTAGAGTCCTTCCGAACCGAAAAAAGCGACCACATGCTTGCCGTCAGTGGCTGTGGTGCAGTTGGCATGGCTGGACTTGATATGACGTTTGACCTGCGGTACGCCGCTGTGGGCGGTCTTCTGCCAGGCGATTTGCCCGGTTTTCGTGTTTATGCAATAAACTCGATAATGATGAATGGAATTTTCCGGGTTGTCCGGGCTCTCTCCGTAGAGTCCCACCTTAAGATAGGGCCTCTCATCCTTACCCAGCGCCGTAGTAATAAAAACCCGGTCCTGCCATACCACCGGGGAAGAATGCCCTAACCCCGGTATCGGGACTTTCCAGCGGACATTCGTACCTTTCTTGACATCCCATTTTAAAGGGATATCCTGGTTTTGGGCGATTCCCGCCGCCCGGACGCCGCGAAAAGATGGCCAGTTTTCTGACCCCGGGGGCGCTTTATATTCTTCTTCTTTTGTTTCAGTTCCAGGTTTTTCCTGTTGCAAAGCCTGCTGCGCAGCCGCTTTTTCTTCCTGCCCCCGGTTTTCCCGGTTTTTCTCACAGGAAGCGCAGGAAAAAATAAGAACAACGAATAAGCTGAGAAACATGATCTTTTTTTTCATTTTTACTCCTTTTTTTACCATATCTTTTTACGTTTACAGCGGCGAATTGGTTCTACTTTGGAGATCGGTACGTAGTATAACTTTGGGGGGCGCTCATTAGCAAGTTGTCCGAGAACTAAATTAAATCCAGGAAATAGGACGGATTTCCTGTCAATTTGCCTCCGGCGGCCAAAAACTTTTCATGAGCGATACGTCCGGAAAAAAATTAGCCGATTTGCGCAGGCTGCAAAAAGATTTTCGCATTTTGATGGGAATTTTAGGTTAATCTTTTTTTTTGCATTCTAACCATGTGGGCATATCGGTTATGCATTTCTAATGCCTCTCGCTGTAAGACCATGTTTGGCCAGGAGACTGTGCAGGTGAGCGCCCGGCATACCCGCGTGCGCCGCTGCAGCGGAGATGGTGACGAAATGGGCCATTAATCGCTGCAAAAATTCCCGCTCCACCCTGTTTCCGGCCTGTGTGCAGGCATCGAGGCGAGCTTTTTTTAATGCTTCCTTATCTAAGTGGGGGAAGGCCGTATGCTCAGGAGAGAACAATGCGGGTTCAGTGAGTATCTTTTCCCGGGCCTTCAAAACCATATCGGACGGCAGCGCATCCAGGCCGATCTCTTTGCTGCGGGCCAAAAGACAGGCACGCTGCACTATATTTTCTAATTCCCGGATATTGCCCGGATAGTCGTAAGCTTCCAGTACCTTTAAGGCACGGCCGGTCAGGACGGGCGATCCGGGGCGGGACCAATACTTTTTAACAAAGGCTTCGATCAGGAGGCGAATATCCGAACGCCGTTCCCTTAATGGCGGAAGCTCTACTTCCAGGACTTTCAAGCGGTAATAAAGGTCCTTGCGAAAGGTGCCTGCTTCGATTTTCTTTTCCAGGTCCCGGTTAGTGACGGCGGCGATGCGCACATCGGCCATCTCGATACGATTGCTGCCTAAGGGTCGATATTCCCCGGACTGGAGAAACCGCAAAAGCTTTGCCTGCACCGGCATAGGAATCTCAGCCACTTCATCGAGAAAAAGCGTTCCCCCTTCAGCCTGCGCCACCCATCCCTTGTGGTCCCGGTAAGCGCCTTTAAAGGCCCCTTTTTTATAACCGAACATTTCCACTTCGAAAAATTTTTCCAGCAGCGCACAGCAATCGACCACCACATAAGGTTTGTATTTCCCCGGACCGGTACAATGCAGGGCGCGAGTGATGAGATCCTTACCGGTTCCGGTTTCTCCCCGCACCAGCACCGGGATCCTGGAATCGCTCACCCAGTGTACCTGTTTCAGGATTTCCAGGAAATGGGGGTCCTGCCCCACGATCTCCCGGTCGCATAAAAGAGGCGGCTGCAGTTTTCCCATTTCACCCAGTGCCGTCTTGACGGAGGAGATAAGACTTTCCACAGCATAAGGTTTGGTGATGAAGCGGAACAGTTGGGCCCTGTGAATCTCCTCCATATCCAATTGCGGATAATCCACCAAAAGGATGCGCCTGGCCTGTGGAACCATGGCTACAGAACGCTCCAGGAAGTCGGAACCCACCATATTGCGCAGGTTTTGTTCACAAATGATGAGCCGGACGTTTTCCCGGGTCACCCGGTTCTGTTTAGTAAGCGTGTTGACTGCCTCATCCCCACTGCCGAAGCAGTGGACGTCATAGTGGCGTGACAGCGCCGGAGCTAACTTAGCCAGGTCTCGATCCGCGACACCCACGAACATTATCTTAGTAAATTTCATTATTTGTTCACGTAACATGATTATTCTCCTTTGACGGCATGGCTGCTGCAGCCTCTGCCGTTGTGATCTTTAATAACTGTTTATTTGTCAAATTTGCCTCCGGCGGCCCTGC
>JAGLSW010000116.1 GCA_023135565.1 Candidatus Aminicenantota bacterium
TCAAAAGTTTGGCTCCCGGCAGGGCTGCCGGAGGCAAGGTATTTTCATAGTAATTAATAAGAAAATCGTTTTAAAAGAAAATCCACTACACCGGCGTCGGGCACAAATTGCAGCTCGAAACAGGGAATCCGGTTCACCAACTCTTCACAAAAAAACAATAATTCGGGCATGATCTCCCGGTCATACCAGGGAATAGAAGTGACCTGCAAAAACTTCTCCGCTGCTTCCCGCGTATCGAGCTTCCGCACCCGGTTGCTCCCGCCGTGAACAAGAAAATAAACCGCCTCTAAGGGTGCGCTCTCATTCAAGGCAGCCCCCGCTTCCCCGGGCCAGGGGGTGCCGAAAGCCTTCCAGGTCTCGCCTATTTTCCTGACCACTGTGCGGTCATCGCTCAAAACAGACAAGGGCTGCTCCGCCCGGTCGGTAAACAACCGCGACAAAGTGCTTTTGCCTGCGCCGGAAGCCCCGGGAAAAAGATAAACCCTGCCGCCTATAGGTATGGCCAGGGAATGTACCACGGCCCCTTTGTTTAAGGCCAGGATATACATCAGTAAAATCTGTCCCTGGGGATAACCTAAGGGGTTTAAAACGATGGTTTTTCCATCTTTTTCTGCGACGATATCTTTACCGCAGTATATGATAATCTCTTTTGAATCCCGGCTAAACCGGGCCGCGCATAACGGCTCCTCGAAAGCCGGGGGATGACGTACTAACCAAAAAAATTTCCCTTCCCGGTACATCGTCCAGGCCTGGCCGCTGTCGAAAACCCGGTCGAATTTTGCGGTGTCCGGCAGGTTGCCCAATTCGAGCCGCACCTGGATGTCGATAAGACCTTCTTTTTCCTTGCTTTTGCAAAAGAAAGAGGCGTAATAGGGATCATCCTCCTTAATTTCAACGGACACGGTGCTGTTGATATTAAAATTCACACCGCCAATGCCGATATGTTTCAAACCGGTCACAGGACTCCCTTTCGTATTTTTGTTAAACCCTTACACTGAATAATAAACGACATATCTTACATACCAACCCGTTTATTACGATCCTGCTTCAGCACAAAAATTTCCGGTACAGGACGCAGGGTCTCCTGAATTGGACAGGCCTGCATCTAATTTGCAGCCTGCGCCGAGAACCTGTTCGGTATCCAATTCGATTACCCTGAGCAGCGGTTTTTCATAGGGCAGCTTGTTTTTATTTGTTTTTTGATTCATAATCTTCGGGTCTCCTTTTAGCTTTCGGTAATGTGATTTAACTCGTTTATCTTTTCAAAACGCTCCTGGCCCATGGCGCAGAGATACTCCGAGCGTACCTCTTCAGCACCCTTCTCCAGGTAAAAAAATCCCGGGCAGAAGCCGCATAACGTCCTCTTCTTACATGTATTGCAAATGTTTCCTTCTTTTGCTTTTCTTTGCCTGAGCCGCGGCAAAACTTCGTTCCAGCCGGTTAAAAAACTGCCGCTGTTAAGATTATACTCTAAGTGAGTCACCATCAGGCAGGGCTGCAAAACACCCCGGGCATCGATATGAAAATGGGTCACAGCGGCGCCGCAGGAGTAGAGCTTATCTGTATAAGGCAGATCCGCCATCCTTTCATAAAAATCCCGCCACTGCCGCGCCCTGTCAACGTCGGAAAATTCGATTTCCACTGCTTCCCGGGCGTCGATGCGCATGTCCAGCGGGTACTGCTCTCCCTGTAGGGTAGGAAAAAGCGCGGCATCGAAACGAAAGGGGGCGTCCCATTCCCGGGCCATCTTCTCTATATCGGAAAACTCATGTTTGTTGAGGGTCATGAGCATGGTCTTCACTCTTAATTTCACCTGCCGTTCTTTGAGGCCGCGGATACCGTTTAGGCACTTCTCAAAAGAGCCTTTAACACCGGTAATCCTTTCATAAGTCCCGGCTGTGGCCCCGTAAAGGGAAATTTCCACGGCCCGGGGCGGCAGTTCGGTAAAAAGGTCGAGTATCTCTTCATTCACCAGCGTACCGTTGGTGAACACGGTAACCAGCAGGCCATTATGTTTGGCATGGCTGTAGATCTCTTTGAAATCTTTGCGCAGCAGGGGTTCCCCGCCGGTAATCAAGAGATAGAGACAGCCGGCAGTAGTGATTTCGTCTATTATTTCTTTCCAGCGGACGGTGTCCAATTCTTGGGGCGGTTTCCCCGGGGCGGCGGGTTTGTCGCCTAAGTAACAATGGGTGCAGTTTAGATTGCAGTGTTTTGTCAGTTCGATATTCCCGGCCACCGGCACTCTCTGTCGGGCTACTTTTTTGTTAAATTCCAACAGGTAGGCTTTGCTGTCCGTAAGCTGCGATTCCCGGCTGCATTCCATGGTCAGGTTACCTCTTCTATAACGCCTGCTTGCTGGAGCTGAAGAACAAAATCCTGTGTGTCCGCCGCGGCCTGCCCTGTTTCTACCTGGAATTGATCTACCAGTCCGCTGCGAATTTCTTCGAGACTCCTGCTGCCGTCTAACTGCTGCCAGATGTATTCAGCAGCGGGATTTAATGCGAAAATCCGCTGCATTTCGTCTGTACGGCGGCTTATCGGCACAAGGATCGTTTCACCGGCAATTTGCCGCGTTACAATATTATCCTTCTGCCGGAATATCGAACTGAAGTTCATTTTATCCTTACTTCCTTACTTACTTATGTTTAACCGAATGGAGCGCCGAGGCAAATTTTTTACCCATTCGACACGCACTCTTTATATTATAACACAAACACTTTCAACAATCTACCTGCCTGAAGCGAGCAAGTTTTATTTTTATCTTGCCTCCGGCGGCCCTGCCGG
>JAGLSW010001160.1 GCA_023135565.1 Candidatus Aminicenantota bacterium
GCGAGAAGCGCTCACACGCTGCCCTTGCTGCGAAGCAGCTCATAGGCTGGGGACGCCGTCCCCCTCACACGCTGCCCCTGCCGGGGGAGAGTGCCGGGGAGGAACTTGTTCAAGCTCCTCCCGTCTCTCTTGAAAGCTACGCTTTTTTCTCTTTGCTGAACTCGAATGCGTTGTTAAGAATAGCCGTAATACTGGCAATGTCCGACACATTGGCCGGGATAATCATGGAATTGGTGCTTTTGGCCAGCTTGCCAAAAGATTCGATCCAGTCGACAGCAATCCTCATACTAACAGCATCCTTTCCGCCGGGCTCGTTGATAGCCAGGGCAATCTGCTTGAGACCGGCCGCGGTAGCCTGGGCCACTTCCAGGATAGCGGCAGCTTTACCTTTGGCTTCATTCTCCATCCTGGTGCGTTCACCTTCGGATTTTTTAATGGCTTCCTGCTTGCTACCTTCTGCGCGGTTGATCTTGGCCTGCTTGTCGCCTTCCGAAAGGGCGATCTGTTCCCTCTTCTCCCGTTCGGCGCGCATCTGCTTTTCCATGGCGTCGCGAATAGTTTGAGGCGTTTCGATGTTTTTGATCTCATAACGGGTGACTTTGATTCCCCAGGGGTCCGAAGCTTCATCTACCGCACTGACGATAGAGGAGTTGATGTTATCCCTGGACTCGAATGTCATATCTAAGTCGATCTTACCGATTTCCGAACGCATAGTGGTCTGGGCCAGTTGGGTAATAGCAAACTTATAGTCCCTGATGCCGTAACTGGCTTTTACCGGGTCAACCACCCGCATGTAAAGCACACCGTCGATCTCCACCGATATGTTGTCTTTGGTGATACAGGATTGGGGCGGCACGTCGATGGCCATCTCTTTCAAAGTGTGCTTATAAGCCAGTTTGTCGATGAAAGGGATCAGCAGGTGAAAGCCTGCTTCTAAGCTGTCCGAATATTTCCCTAACCGCTCGATCACAAAGACCCACTGGTTGGGTACGATGCGGGCAATCCTGAAAACGGTTACAACTACCAAAAAGACGGCGATGATTATAAAAACGCCAAATGCACTCATTATTTACCTCCTTTTTTTATTTTTCTTATATTTTTTCTACTTTCTTTACGATCAAGGTGATGTTGTCGCGGCCGATAATTTTGACGCTTTCGCCCGGAGCGATAGGATCGTCGGCCCTGGCAGACCAGTTGCTGCCCTGGTACCTGACTTTGCCGCCCACTTCACCGGGTTGAATGAATTCCAGCACCGGCACGATTTTCCCGAGCTCTATATTAAAATTGGTGTACCTGTCTTTTGTCTGGGACTTGCCTAAGAAAACTCGTTTGACATATTTGCGCAGGAAGACCAGCAGCAGTATCGAAGAGGTGATAAAAACCAGCATCTGCATGGTGAGGGAGGAGGATAAACCGATCCAGGTGGTCAATCCGGTAACCAGGGCGCCGACGCCGAAAAAAGCAATCACTAAGCCGGGGATGAAAAACTCGACAAAAATTAACACGACTCCTAAAATCGCCCAAATGATTTCCGGAGGAACCGATAGTAATGATTTTAAATCCATTGTAAATCTCCTTGTGCCGTTACATGGCGGAATCGATGAACATGTTCGATATAATTCACGTCCCGCCGCCAGACGGTTCTTTTCCTGAGCGCAGTCCCGGGAAACGTCTGTAGGCTTAATTTATCCATTTTAGATAATATACAACAAAAAGATTTTAATATCAAGCCGCGGCACAGCGCCGTTAAACCCGGTGTCGCGGGGTTTATCGTTTTGAATCTCATAATTGTATACTCCTTAAATTTTTTTTATTCAGATCTTTTTCTTTTTTCTTTCCGGTTGTACCCTTTTCCCGGCTGCTTTTTTTATTTCTCCGCTCCAATTCAGCGCTCATATCGGTTAGAGAATAGCCCAGTTTCAAAGCTTTAGAGATATATCCCCCGGTTATCTGCTCGAAGATTTCCTGTTTGGGGTCACCTTTACGCCGGGCTTCGAACTTAACGAAATAGCCGGTGCCGGGCTGGGAGGCGATATAGCCTTCGATGTCCAACTGGTAGTAGACTTTTACGATGGTGTTGGTATTCACCAGCAGCATTTTGGCCAGTTCCCGGATGGGCATCAAACGGTCGCCTTCTTCCAAATAACCGGAAATAATCATCAGTTTGATCTCCTGCTTGACCTGCTCGTATACGGGCAGGGGCGATTTCGCGTCGATCTTAAAATCAAAAGGTTTTATATCTTTCATAACGTTTTCCTTTTTATTGCCTTCGGCGAGCAGGGGGCGCATTTTAAAAAAACTGCCCCCTGCACCCCCGCAAAAACTTTTATTTACGGGTTTTTCTTAAACCAATAGGCTTTCCAGGTGCGCCGCACCCGTTTCTTCTACTACTCGATCTTCGATATGTGCAGTTCCCAGTCTTCGTCTTCATTCTCCACCACCTGGTAGAGCTTGCCGCTCTTAACCGCGAAAGGAAATGGCCGCATCGCATCCTGGAAAGTAAAAGGGATAAATTGCCGTTTCAATAACTTTCCTTTGATATCGAAGATATAAAATTCGAGTTTGTCGCCTTCTCTTTTCCAGGTGGCGGCGTAGAGTTTGTTGTCATCGAGATAAATGTCCAGGAATTCCGGGTAGTAGTCGGGGAAAGAGAGCCTGTTTTTAACTGCTTCATACTGTCCCCGGGCCTCGAGTTTGATAACCTCCCTTAAATTTTTTTCATCTTCGGCTGTAAATTTTCTTCTTTTATACTCTTGCTCGATAGAGAAAAGAGATTTGCCGGTGTGGTCCAGCACGTCGATAGTAAATCCCTCTTTGCCGGTGATAAAAATTTTGTTGTCATAGGTCTTATAGGTAAGCGAGGTATTCAACATTTTCATTTTGCCCGTCTGTTGGACAGGGGATTTCATTTTGTAGATACTCTTCCCGGCTTTCAATCGAGCATCATAGATCACAACATTTAAATAGCCCACTCCGTCTTCACGGGTGATTTTAAAGCCCACAAAACCTTCTTGCAGCGGTCGAAATACCCCATTAAATACACCTACGCCGGTTTTGAGCTCTTTTTGGTAGATCCCGTCTTTCGTGAAATAGGAAATTTTCCCAAAGCTGTTGATAAGCAGGTGGTCTTTCCAGGGAATAATACCTATAACAGCGCGCAAGAATTCCTCGGGACCCTCACCCGCTTTGCCGAACTTTTTTTTCAAAGTATAATCCTTCAAAGAGTAGATAAAAATGGTGGTGTCTTCATTAATATAGACCTGCTTTTCGTCAACTGCAATGGAGCCCGGTTTCATTATTTCTTCCAGGACGGCCACTTTTTCGGCATAAGAAAAGGCCGTAAATACCAAAAAAACCAAAAATAAAATCAAAATTATTCTTCTCATTATAACCTCCTAAAAACCTCGGCTGTGCGGCATATAAATAGCCACCGCCGGTTTCGTAATTTTTTCGTATGTGTTTGCCTGCCCGGCAGCGCCGGTAACCACCGCTTTTACGGCAGCGGCGCCCTGCGGCGGGGTTTGCCCAGGCTTTGAATCTTGCAATAGTGCAAGAATCATCAATATTAACAGCAGCAAAACTAAAATTATTCTTCTCATTGCAGGCCTCCCTCGAACCTTTTAAGAAGCTGTGAGTGCGCCCTTTTCCTACCGGACAGCCGGAGGGAAAAAGTCTTTCGCCCTACCTGTTCCGGGCGACCGGCGAATGCTTTACTTGCTAAAAACTTAATTTCGCGTTTCATTGTGATAGTATTATAGAACAATATTACAATTTTGTCAACCAAAAAATTTATTCTTTTGGAGAAGGGCGTCTTTTCTGCCTGTACGCACGTGGGGGGGCGATTAGCGGCTTCGCCGGAGGCAAGAACGTTTTTGATTCTCAATTATGACTTTTTTTCAATCTATGCACTCTGTCTTCAACCCGGACATCGATCTTGCTTTAGAAAACTTTGCTCTACGCCAACAACTGGCTGCGTTTAAAAGAAAGAATCCCAGGCCGAAATAAGAAAGGGGGGACGCTCATTTGAAATTTGGGGACAGGCTAATAAAAATTTAATATTCTTGCATCATACGTCTGTTGAAATATCACCCCCATTATCCTCCCGTCTGACTCTTCCTGTCCAGGCATACCTGAGGGCGTGCGTTGGCATAACGAGTCACATCGCAGCGTTCGCATATATGATGCCCTGGAAAACCTCCTCTACTGCCGCCTACCCACTTTTCGACCGTATGGGGTCACTTATCCTTGTAGTAATTCCACGGTTAACCGTGTCAGCCCATCCCCCGTGATCTTCATTATCTTCGCGTTCAATCCTTCTGGTGTCGTTCTGAAGTCGTCTTTCCCGTCATTTATGTCGAAATATATCTTGTATTGTATCTTCGTTTCAATTATTCTATAAATGACCTCTGCTCCTATGTCCTGTGATCCTTCGGAGCTTCCCTGTATTCCCCAGTTATCACTGCCCCCATCCCTGAATTGTTCGTCCGTTGGCTCCCCCTCCCATCGTCCTGAATTTAATGTCGTTCCTGCTACCTCTAACACACTCCCGGTGCTGTTTTTAATCTCTGCCTCAATCCTGAACGTTTCTCTATAACTCATTATTTAACTCCTTATCTTCGTTTAATTTTTTTTAAAAAATTATTGCACGTCGATGTCCCTTTTAGTTCTACCAAATCGAAAGTCCTATAATCGTCCCCAATGATACCCTGATATAACTCCAGTTTCATTTTGGCCGTCCTGCTTGATAGTTTTTTGTTCATCGACATTAATTTGTATGCCATCATAATTATCCATTGTATCATACTTTGTGATAACTTACAATAGAATCGTGAGTAAGAACCTCCGGGGCCGGTGCGTGGGTTTGTGAGAAAAAAAGGGAAAGGCAAATTCTTTAATCGAGAAGAAGAGCAAGACGAGACAAAATAAAATCGGGAAATTTATATATTATAGGGTATATATATAGGGGCGGCGGACATGAATGTAAAAATGCTTGACATAACGTAAAAGATGGCATAAAATATTCTCTTAACGAGACACTAATTAATTTGGCCGTTTTTGATCACGTGTGTATCGCCAGGGAATAAAAAGGTCGATTTTTTTGAAATGCAAAGAAAAATCGGTTGTGGTATCTTTGGACCGTTGGTAAGAATTATGCCGCCGATAAAAAAAAGGTTTATTAGAAAGTTATTAAAACAACACGAAAAAAGCATCGGCAAAGAGAATTTTTCACATCAAAAGCCCCGCTGCAAAAAACGCTTCCTGCTTTTTTTTTCCGCCATGTGACCACATGGAAACAAAAATTTTGACCGCCAAAAAGGAGACAAAAATGGAGCACTTGGTTGAAAAATTAGAACAGGCATTGCTCTCCATCGACCGGCTGAGCGCCCGCCGGGTAATGGAAGAAGCACATGCCGGGATGCAGCCCATGGCGATTGCGGAAAAGCTGCTCGTCCCGGTTTTAGAACGAATCGGCCAGGGTTGGGAAGAAGGCCGCCTGGCCCTGTCCCAGGTGTATATGAGCGGGCGCATCAGCGAGGAACTGGTAGACACCCTCCTGCCTCCGGGCCACGCCCATAGGAAAAAGCAGCCGCGCCTGGCTATAGCAGTGCTGGATGATTATCATATGCTGGGAAAACGGCTCGTTTATTCCGTGCTCCGGGCCGATGGCTTCGATCTTTTAGACTACGGCGCCGTAAACGTGGAGACACTAATTTCCCGGACTAAGGCCGATAACATCCAGGTGCTGTTGATCTCCACCCTGATGCTGCCGTCAGCCCTGCGTGTCAAGGAAGTAACCGGCGGGTTAAAAAAAAAAGGGTTAGACACCAAAGTGGTTGTGGGCGGCGCCCCTTTCCGTTTCGACGAGCAGCTCTGGCAGGAGGTAGAGGCGGACGCCATGGGGAGAAATGCCTCCGACGCAGTCGCTGTCATAAACAATTTGGGAGGAGGAGTTTCATGAAGGGAGAAGAAATGACATCTTTAGAAAGAGTACTGACCACTTTAGATCACCGGGAACCGGACCGGGTTCCCCTTTTCCTGCCGGTTACCATGCACGGCGCCAAAGAGTTGGGCATGTCTATCGAGGAATATTTTTCCAAAGCGGAAAATGTGGTTGAAGGCCAACTGCGCCTGTGGAAGAAATACCAAAATGACTGTATTAACGCCACATTCTACGCCCCTATCGAAGTGGAAGCCTGGGGCGGCGAGGTAATTTTCTCCGCTGACGGCCCGCCCAATTCGGGCCGGCCTTTTATCCGCGACCCACATCAAATTATGGACTTAGAACCGCCGCGGGTAAAAGAGACTCCCTGCCTGCTCAAAGTGCTAAAAGCCATCACCCTGTTAAAAGAAAGAGTTGGGGATGAAGCGCCGATTATCGGTATTGCAGTGTCGCCTTTTTCCCTGCCGGTGATGCAGATGGGCTTCGACAAATATTTTGACCTGATGTACGACCAGCCATCTCTTTTCCAGCAGTTGATGAAAATAAACGAAAATTTCTGCGTGGAGTGGGCCAACGCCCAATTAGAAGCCGGGGCCACGGCTATCGCTTATTTTGATCCCGTGTCTTCCAGCACCATCTCCAGCAGGGAGATGTATTTAGAAACCGGTTTCGAGATTGCCAAACGCACCATTGCCCGTATCGAAGGCCCCACTGCCACCCATATGGCTTCGGGCCGCTGCCTGCCGATTTTAGACGATATAGCACAGACCGGCACGGCGATTATCGGCACCAGTGTGCTCGAAGATCTTACCCACATGAAGACAGTATGCAAGAATAAACTGGTTGTGTTGGGCAATTTGAACGGCATCGAGATGCGCCGTTGGACTCCCCAACAGGCCGAAACAAAAGTTAAAGAAGCCATCGAAAAGGCCGGGCCGGGCGGTGGTTTTATCCTGTCCGACAACCACGGCGAAATCCCCTTCCAGGTGCCTGACGAAGTGTTGTCCGCCATCTCCACCGCGGTGCGCCGCTGGGGCAGGTACCCCATAGCGGTGAACTGAATTAACAGGCCGGCCATTACGAATGAATGAAAAATAAAATTTGTTTTTTTGTTTGTCAACATTTTAAGGGCGAATTAGATGCAGTTCTCCGCTCTGAAAAATTTACCGGCGCAGCCGCGGTTTTTTTCCCCCATCGCTGCGGCAGGCCGCCCTTTAAATGGGACGAATTAGAAAAACTTATCCAGGGCGCCGGGGCGTCCCCCGGCGACAGCGAAATTCATTTTTTAGGGGGCTGCTGCGCGGCTAAGCTAAAAAAACCGCCGGCAAAACTAAAAAATTTTCACTTACACAAAATGGATCAATGTTTTTACCCCCTTGCCCCTGCCGCTCTTATCGACAGTTACGTAGAAAAGGGGGCCTACCTGGTGAGTCCCGGCTGGCTGGCCGGTTGGCGAAAGCGTATTGCCGACTGGGGTTTCGACCGCGAAACGGCGCGGGAGTTTTTCAGCAGCACCAAATCGGTCGTACTGCTGGACACCGGCATCGACGCAGCAAGCTCCGGTCATTTGCGGGATTTTGCTTCTTTTATCGACCGTCCCTTTGAAGAAGTGCCGCTGGGGATAGATCATTTTCGTCTTTTTATTTCCAGCTTCGTATTAGACTGGCGTTTAAGAGAGGAGAAAGCTCGCCACAAGCAGGAACTGACAAAAACGCAGCAGAAAACCGCCGACTATGCCATGGCCATGGACCTGCTCAGCAGCCTGACCCGCACAGAAAGCGAAGACAATGTTATCCGCGGCATACTCGATCTTTTTATGATGCTCTTTGCCCCGCGGGAACTGGTTTACCTGCCCCTGCACGAAGGTAAACCCGGGGCTGCCGTCTCTTTAACCCCGGAGCCGGTAAACGATACCCTTATCCTGGAATTAACGAAGGATTTCAGCGGCGAGTATGCCTGGACCGGGTCGGGGCAAGGTTTTTTGCTGCAGGTGAATTGTTTAGGAACGTCCTGTGGAATCGTACTGGTGGACAAAATCGCCTTCCCCGAATATAAAGAGCACTATTTAAACCTGGCCCTGGCCATTGTGCGCGTCTGCGGCCTGGCCGTGGACAATGCCCGCAAATACCGGCAGATCAACGAACAGAAAAATCATCTCAGCGACACCATGCGGGAGTTAGAACAGACAAAAGAGCAAGCCGACGCCGCCAACAAAGCCAAAAGTGCATTCCTGGCTATGATGAGCCACGAACTGCGCACACCCATAAACGGCGTAATGGGCATGACCGATCTCCTGCTGAAGAGTGAACTGACCGGCAAACAGCGCAAATTTGCCGGGCGGATTCGCAGCAGCTCCGCTTTGTTGTTATCGCTTATCGACCGGATTCTCGATTTTGCCAACATCGAAACCGGCAAAATCGCCATTCGCGTTTTTGATTTCCACTTAGAAGACCTAATTCATAAAGTGGAGGAAATGTGCGGCCCCGGTGCCGGTGAAAAAGGGTTAACCTTTCACACCCACATCGAACCCGGCGTCCCCACCCGGCTGCGGGGCGATGCCGACCGCCTGCGTGAAGCCATCATTAACCTGATAGATAATGCCGTTAAATTCACCGAGCAGGGTGAAATTTCCCTGCAGGTTTCTTTAGACCACGAAGACCGGGAACAAACCGGGTTGGTTTTTTCTATCACCGACACCGGCATCGGCATCCCCGAAGAGCGGTTGGAAACTATCTTTAATCCTTTTATCCAGGCGGACGCATCTGCTTCCCGAAAGTACGGAGGAACCGGGTTGGGGTTATCCATTGCCGGGTATTTAGTTGAAATAATGGGCAGTAAAATAGAGGTAGAGAGCCGTGAAGGTGAAGGTTCGGTTTTTCGCTTCAAAATGGTTTTTGCCAAGCAGCCGCAGCCTGCGGCCGTCCCGCTCCCTGCGCAGGAGGCCGCGTACAAAACCGGGGTTCTCCTGGTTGACGACAATATAGTCAACCGGGAATTAATGGTGGAATTGTTCGAGAGTGAAAACATCCAGCCTGTATATGTGGCGGATAATGGTGAGGAGGCGGTAGAGAAGGCCTTAGAGCATCTTCCCCGGCTGGTGATCATGGACATCCAGATGCCTATCATGGACGGCAATGAAGCCACCATGACGCTGCGCAGCCGGGGTTATACCGGGAAAATCGCAGCGCTTTCCGCCTGTACCACGCCGGGGGAGATAGAAAAAAGTATGCAGGCAGGAGTTGACGATTACATTACCAAACCCATTGATTTCGATACTTTTCTCGCCAGGATAAAAGAATATTTATAGAAAATTCGTGTAACCCTGCACTACTGATCCTTTGATCCTTGAAAATCTTGTTTTTTCGCAAAGATTTTCTAAAAAAAATAAAATCGTTTCCCCCGGTTCAGAGGTTGCGGGTGCCATCCGCGTAATTTGCGGCCCAAAATTAGAATTGCTGAAAAATCTCCTTATAAGTTGATAATGTTGAAGCTGCGTGTTATAATAAAATCTCCTGTCGATTACGGCAGGATAGACCGCTGTAGGAGGCGTATAAAATCCTATGGAAAAAATTATAACCATTGCCAGCCAGAAAGGCGGAGTAGGTAAAACCACCATAGCTTTGAATTTAGGGCACACTTTGAGCCGGTTCGGCAGCCGCGTTTTGCTTATAGACGGGGACCCCCAGGGCGGCCTCGCTGTTTCCAGTAATTTGCAGGGGCAGACCGGCAAAGGTTTGCTGGACCTCGTTAAAGATAAATGCAGCCCGGGAGAAATCATATGCACCACCAGGGCCGGTAATTTAGGTATTGCCGGTATGGGCCAATTAGAGCCGAAGGATGTGCTTTTTTTAGAGAGTGAAGCCCGGAACGGCAGCTTAGGCAAAAAAATCAAAACCCTGACCTGGGATTACCATTATATCATCATCGACGCCCCGGCGGGAGTGGGAGGTATCGTCTCCGCGCTGTTAGGCATCAGCAGCAGTGTAATCATGGTGGTCAACTGCCGCACCATTTCGTTGAAGACCATCCCCCTGTTTTTAAAACTGGTCAAAGAGATGAAAGATGAATACAACCGGGAATTGGCGCTCGAAGGCGTATTGATCAATATGCTCGACATCGAGGACGATTTGCAAAGGCAGGTGCTGGAACAAGTAAATAAAACCTTACCCGGAGAGGCTTTTTTCAAAGCCCATATCCCTTATAACGAATACTATGAAAAGTCAAATATGTATGCGGTACCTGTCGCGCTCATGCCCAACGGTCTTTCCGCTGCCCGTCCTTTTATCGACTTAGCCTTAGAGATAAAAGAAAAAGAGACGGGAATACCGATAGGAGGTGAAGATGAAGAACACATTGTGGGACTCTTCTGAAATGCAGGAAGCTGCGGAACTTTTTAAAAGCCTCCTAAAAAGCTCACCTGACCCTGCTCCCACTGCACCTGCCGAACCGGACCCAGCCCAGCCGGAGATCTCAGCAACCCCGGCGGAACCTGAACCGGAGCCGGTGCCGGAGCCGCGGCCAACCCCGGCGGCGGCGGCCATGGAATCCGCTGAAGCGGCGGAGAAAATAGAGGAAACTGCCGCCGCAGAGGCAGAGCCGGAAGAGACCGCTCAAGCGGAAGAAGCGGAAGCTCCCAGCGACGTGCTCCAGGTTGAAGAGCAGGAAATCCCGGAAGAGAACCTGGAATTTGAAAAGAAAGAACCCCCGAAAAACAACGCCCCGGTTAAAGAAAAAGAAGCTCCCGGAGTCGAGCCGCAGGCTGAAAAAGGAGAAACCGGCAAAGCCGGATCAACACCTATCGAAGAGTACCCCCGGTGGAACGAAACGCCGCCTGCCGCCGCAGATGAAGACACAGGGGATGAGGATATAGACGAGGATTTAGACATAGAGATAGAGATAGAGGATAACGAAGATGCCCCGGAAGACCCGCTGGGAAAGGCATTAAAGGAGATGTGTACAAGAGGTGGTTTTCCCGGCGCCGTTTTGGCTGACCGCGAAGGGCATCCCTTAGCCCTGTACAACAGTCCGCTGGCAGTTGGTATTATGGTAGAATTTATCACCTCCTTAGGACAGACTCTCGATGAAACAGCCGCTTTGCTTCACAAGCCCGAAGCCGGTAGTATTTCCATAGCCGTCGATGAATCGGATAAGCTTGTGCTCAGGAAATTTTCCATGAAAGATATCCCTTATTATTTAGTGATATTATGTTCCCGTGGTGTGGACGAGCGGGCGGGTGCAGCATTGGCTGTCGCCCAGATTTCAGCTATTTTAAGGCGCTCTTAGGCCCTAATTATGGCCCACAGGCGGGGGGCACCCGCAGCCCATGAACGAGGACGAAATGATTTCTGAAGCAGAAAAAAAAAAGACAGTTTAGGAGGAGGTATGGCAGCGCCAAGAGTCTTTGTTAGTTCAACAACACAAACTCTGCCCGGGAACTATGGTGAATTCCTAACAAATTTAAAACAGAAAATCAGGTCAACTCAACTTAAAGCAGCCGTTTCGGTTAATAGCGAAATGATACTTCTTTATTGGGATATCGGCCGGCAAATACTGGCCCGGCAGGACAATGAAGGCTGGGGGACAAGAATAGTAGATCGGCTATCTACCGACTTGAGACGATCATTCCCTGATCTGAAAGGTTTTTCCTCTCGCAATTTAAAATATATGAGAAAGTTAGCTTTACTATATCCCGACATCCAATTTGTGCAACAGGCTGTTGCACAAATTCCCTGGGGGCATATGGTTCGTCTAATGGGGTTGATCAAAAACGGACAAGAGCAATAATTCAAAATCAAAAGGGAAAGATTTTTCGTAGTTCCAATTCCCACCAGTGGTGATGTTTTTCAAGGTCATTCCTGGAATAACATTTATTTTACTGATGAAGTCCGAATGCGCAGAAGCAATACTCTCAGGTAAAAGAAGTCGAACCCTGAAAAACTTCACCCTGCCGCGGAGCGGCTTAGAGGTCGCCCGCCCCAAATTCACCATCAAAAAAATAATTTTTTTAAAAATGCTCATAGTTAAGGGGTGTTAGCATACTGTCGGTGGCGTGTAACAGGTGAGTAACCTTGTTTTTATCCGCCATTCTGCATTCTTAGCTTTTAT
>JAGLSW010001161.1 GCA_023135565.1 Candidatus Aminicenantota bacterium
GTTAAATCTTCGCAAAAAAACAAGAAAAAAAGGGACAGGCAAATTTTTCCAAATCAAACTCGTTGTTGACATTCTATTTTTTTTATCATATTATAGTTGTGTGGAGTATCAAAATGCACCGAGCAGTTGTAAAGCTAACGCCTTTGCCAAAGACCCGGGAATATTAACTTTAACGGCCTGATGAATGATATGAAAGAGAATGCTGGTTAATAATATTATCTGGTTACCTCAGATCGTTGATAAATTGTCCTGGAAGCATCATGTCGCACCACAAGAAGTGGAAGAGGTAATATTTGATAACCCGCTGTATCGAAAGGTACAAAAAGGGTACTCTCCAGGTGAGGATTTATACGCTGCTCTTGGGAAAACAGGAACCGGGCGTTACCTGATTGTTTTCTTTATTTACAAAACTACTAATGATGCTCTTCTTATTAGTGCTCGTGATATGACGAAAAAGGAGATACGACAATATGAAAAAAAATAAAGAAATTCCCGGATTCAAAAGCTATGAAGAAGTAGCTGATTTCTGGGACAGCCACGATTTGACGGATTATTGGGAACAAACCGAACCGGCTGAATTTGAATTTTCGCCACAAGCACGCCGCCGTTATTTGGTGTCGGTGGACCGCAATCTATTGCTGCGGGTCCAGCGAATGGCGCAAGTACGAGGCACTACTACAGAAAATCTTGTGAATTTGTTTTTAGAGCAGCATTTAGGAGAACTTGAGGCGCAGGCATAAAACGGTGCCGGTTTCGCTGTTGGCCGCGCTGCACACTAAATAGATTTAGCGACAGGCTAATTTTTCCCCTCGATTAAAAGTATAGAATTCCTGATTTTAGGACAGGCTAATTTTTCCCACCGGCTAATGTTTCCAAATAAAAAGGCAGCAGGGCGGCTCACTTCGCCGGTTTTCTACTTGAATTTTTTTGAAAAAGATACTATCATATAGGCGAGGATTTTTTTATGAATCATAAGATTATTAAAAGAGCGATCAACAGCTTAAAAAGTAAACTATGTATGCGTTTCGGTAATGAGGTCGAAATTTTCCTTTTCGGTTCGGCAGCACGAAACGATTATAACCGGGAATCCGATATCGATATCCTTGTCCTGTTTCCCGGAAAGGTCGATACAAGGCTGGAAGAAGAAGTTTTTTCCCTGGCTTATGACATTGAATTGGAACAAGATGTCGTTTTCGGGATCAACGTCCACTCGAAAGAATACTGGAACTCTGAGAAAGCTGCTGTAATGCCGTTCTATCAGAATGTGCAGCGAGAAGGTATGCGTGTATGAATTGGGAAAAAGATATCATTAAATACCGGCGTCAAAAAGCTGCCGATACTCTTGAAGATGCCCGCATCCTGGCGAAAAAAAAACGCTGGTCATCGGCTGTTAACCGGATTTACTATGCAGTGTTCTATGAAGTCATTGCGCTGCTGCAAGACCGGAATCTTTCATCCTCTAAGCACAGCGGTGTGAGGTCCTTATTGAACAAACACTTTGTTAAACCGGGTCTAATCAATATCGAAATCGGCAGGTTTTTCGGCCAGATGTACGATTTTAGACAAAAGGGAGACTATGAAGACTTCGTTTCGTTCAAGGAAGAGGATGTGAAAAATTGGATCGAGAAAGCTGATAGGTACATTAAAGAGTTGGACGAATTCATCATGAAAGAACAAGGGAAATAATAAAAAAAGGGACAGGCAAATATTTCCACCCGCAGCTTTATCCCCGCAAAGCCAGGGTTGTAATTTCTTCAATAGAAAGACCGGTGGATTCCGCGATGATATTAAGGTCTATTCCTTTAGAAATTAATTTTTTTGCAGTTTCAATTTTTCCTGTTTTCATTCCTGTTTTTATTCCTGTTTTTATTCCTTCTTCGCGGGCCAACCTTTCCCAACTTGTTACATAAGGCATCTTATTTTCCTCCTCTAATTTTTCTACCTCATATTTTAATTGCTTTTTATACTTACCAGGTAAGCGTATTATCCAATCCGTAAACTTTAATAATGAGTCTACTTGCTTCCTGGTGTAACCATGCCGGTAACACTGCCGGACTAACTCAAACTTAATATTAAACTTACTTTGCGCATCTGCTTTTTTCGCTTCATAACTTTTTAATTGAGCTTTTACAACTAAAGCCATAGGGTTTTCCGAAGTCACCAAAAGCATCTTTTTTTCTTCATCTAATTGATAATCTATAATCTTAACAAGTGGGTATTTCATCAGCAGTTCAAAACCCCATCGGCTCACGCGGTATTCATCAGGACGGTAGTTCGGGTCTTCATCGGTTAAGATTACCAGGGAGATGACTTCTGTTATCCCCTCTCGCTTATTGTCATAAATCCGGTAATTGTAAACATAAGTTCGCTCAGGGAAAAATTTTTCTTTTTTCCCCTGGACTTCGATGTGAACAAAAATAGCAATACATTTTACCGAACCGTCTTTTAAATGGACTTTTACTAGTTCGTCGGCGTAACGCTTGCCCATGTTTCCATCCGGGAAAATATGTCTTAACTCTTTGCTTAAAAATTCGTAACCTTTGTTAAAATCGATATCCCGGTGTATCTGTGGGAAGAAAAACTCTAAGAAGGGTTCGAAAAGCCCCTCGATTACATCTTTCCAGGCAGAATCGTAATCCGCAGGCGCTGCTGTTTGCTGTATATGCTTGCTTTGTTGTTTTGTTTTCATTCCGCTTATATGATAATCTAAAATCGAGTAAAATTCAATTATTTTTTAAAAATCGGTGGAGATATTTTTAGATTTTAGGGCAGGCGAATTCTTTTTAAATTCTTTTTATCCCCGGCGGGGAGTTCGGTAGAGTTCAACGAGCACATTCCCCTCTCGATACTTGCCGGGAGGTGGCGCTACGGGGTGTGTTAGCTCCCCAAGAAGGCAAGAAAAACAAGAGTCGCTGTTCCAGGTTGTTAAAAAAATAAGACCATGATATGATTATCAGGAAATGAAAACCTTCTCCGACGATGACATAATTCGCTCCGTTATAGATGGCCGCACCCAAAACTTCGAGATCATCGTAGACCGCTATAAGAAAAAAATCATCAACTTTATCAACAAAATGATACATGACTACGACGAGGCCCAAAATATCGCCCAGGACGTCTTCCTCAAAGTCTATACCAACCTGACAAAATACGACATGCAGGATAATTTCTCCGCTTTTATTTTTACTATTGCCCGCAACCGCACCCTGAACTATATCAAAAAAGATAAACGCACGGTTTGGTTCTCCAGCTTTTTTTCACAAAGCACGGCAGAGAAACACTTCAGTTACGATGCCCCGCAGGAAGATAAGCACCGGGAAAAAGAGAAGGACGAATTCTTGATGAACGCCCTAAAAGAACTAAAAGAAAATCAACGGCTGGCCCTGATCTTAAAAGTCTACTTAGATTTTTCTTACAAAAAAATCGCGGACATTACCCGCTGGTCGATTCCCAAAATCGAAACCCTGATCTCCCGGGCCAAAAGTAACTTGAAAAGTAAAATTATTTTGCAAGAAAAAGGAAATACAAATGTTTAAAAAGAGAGGAAATCATGAAGTGTCTAAACTGTAACCGGGTTAAACCGCTTTTGAGCGCCTACCAGGATAACGAAGTAGGCGCGGAAACAAAAACCGCAGTGGACGCCCACTTGAGCGCCTGCGCGGAATGCAGCAGGGAGTTCGGGCGTTTAGAAAACCTGCGCCGGGAAATCCTGGACTTAGAAGAAGTCGAGGCGCCGCTGAATTTTACCGCCCTGGTGATGGCCCGTGTTAAAGAAAAAGAAAAATCCCCCCTGTTTGCCCTGCCTAAATGGGTTTACTCTTTTGTTTTTTTGATTTTCTTAGTTTTGGGACTGCTGCTGGCCGGCAGCTTCAAAAGCGCCGCGCCGCCGGTGCAGGATGAGATATATATTTCTAAGCTGCTGGAAGAGAGCCGCGACTTAAGTTTGATCAACGTGCAGGATAACACCTTCGCCATGTTGTATAACGGCAGCAGGAGGAAGCAGTGAAGAAAATCTGGATTACCGTTTTATTGACTGCCTCTGTTGCCCTTAACCTGGCTTTTATTTCCACGCTGGCGTACAAGAATTTTTTTGCCGGGAAAGACAAACCCGGACACAAGCCCGGCGTCGCAGCGGATATAAATACCCGGCTCGAGCTGCAGCCGGAGCAAAAAGCCGGAATAGACGAAATTTTTAAGAAATTCCGCTTTAACTTGATGAAGTTTAAACAGGACATTTTAGAAAAAAGAATGGATCTTATAGATGAACTCGGCGACCCGGATTTCGATACCGAAACCATCGCTGCCAAAACGAAAGAACTAAATGCCTTAGAGAACAGTTTAAACTTGACTTTCGTGGATTCTTTAGTGCAGGTGAATCATATTTTGGATGCCCGGCAGCGGCTCAAATTCCTCTACAAGGTGAGCCAAAATTGGTTCTTCTTAGACAAAGGCAGAAGGAGACGGAAATGAGAAAAAGAATTATCCCGATAGTTGCGTTAATGATGACAGCGGTTATGTTTTTAACCGCTTACTCGAACGAAAGCCCTGATCATAAAGATTCTTCGAAATATAAAAAATGGAGCGCGTCCCTGGCGGAAAAAGACCTCTTCTGCGGCCGCACTGTTTTGAAATATAAAGAGGAATTGGGACTCAGCCGGGAACAAATAAAAAAAATCGAAAACCTGATGCTGGCTCACGAAGAACAGTCCATCCGGGCCGGAGCCGAGGTCAAAATCGGGGGACTGCGCTTCGCCACCTATGTCAAATCGGAAAAGGTGGATAGGAAAGAGATAGAAAAACTGATCCGGGAACTAAGCCAAAAAAAAACCGCATGTATGATCGAATATATGAACTATTTGCTGGATGTACGCGAAACCCTGACCGAAGAACAGTTGAGAAAAATAAAAAGCCTCAGGGAGAAATATCGCCGCGAGAAGACCGGGGAAAAGAAGTAATCACTTCAGTCATAAAAGCAGTTACGTCGATATAATAAGATAACAACACAGCCCTTCTCCGCTGCCAGGAGAGTATATTGTTTTTGCCTTCGGCGACAAGGGGGGCTTTTTTGAAAAATCGCCCCCCTTGACCCCCCAAAAAACTTTTGTTTAATTCTTTTTTTTCCTGTTGGGGAAGCGCCGCGTTTAGGATTTCGATGCCCTTTTGGAGGGCCTTCTGTTGGTCTGCCGGGCGGGGTGAGAAATTAAATACTAAGCCGAATTTTTCTTCTATTTCATCGGTGTAACTGCGCCCGGTGTCGTCTATAAAAACCGCCGGGGTGCCCAATACCGCGCTTTCCGAACTGACGGTGGCGCTCTCCCCATAAGATAACGATGCGTAAAAAAGAGCGTCATGCAGCTTCTCCGGCGGCAGTTTGATTTCGTACTTTTTTAGGGCCGGCAGCAGCTCTTCTTCCGATGATATGAATACCCGGGCATGTTTTCGCAGCGCCTGCACCGCCGTAACTTTGTCCTGTCGGCTCATCCCGCCATAGCCGGTATCATGCAGCGCACTGTGGGAAACGAAACGAATTACCGCATATTTTTCCCCTGCCCGCACACCCAACAGGTCGAGCACAGCCGGATCAGGCGTAAAATAGTCCGGGTGAAGATAAGCCAGTTCAAAAACCCCTTTGAAACGGACGGTTTTTTGGGGCGGTAGTTCTTTTCGATAACATTCGGGCACCACGATAAGGTCCGTAAAAGGTTTCGACAACAAAATGCTGGCCCCCGCTTTTTCCGTATCATGAAAACCGATAACCGGTTTTTTCAGCAGTTTACCGGCCTGGGCGGCAAAAGGCGAAAAAAAAGTTACCATCACGTCGGGATCGAATATTTTTGCCACCTTAAAAATCCGGTAATCGTTTCTCAGCAGGGAATAGATTTTTCCCAATTTGGAAGGCAGGTTTTTGCCGGTAGAAAAATAGGGCGTCCCGAAGTCTTCTAACAGTTTTAGGTTGACGTCTTTATCCCTGGCGGTTATTTTGATCTTATGGCCCCCGTCTATTAGATTGCGCATCACGTTCTTAAAACAGTGAAATTCAAAAGGATGGCCGATATCGAACAGGTATTTCATGATGATTTTACCTTACCTTCAGAGGACTAACACACCCCGCTTCCTCATGTCTCGTTCCTCGACATTCGGAACCACCCCTCTCGGAAAGGGGAATGTGCCCGTAAACTCTAATGGAGCTATGGTGACATCGCCGCCCCCCTCTGTGTGCTCTGTGGCTAATGAATCTCCTATTAATCAAAATGTAGACTCCACGAACGTCGCTTCAAAAGGAAAATTGTAAATTTCCAATTTCTTCTCTTCTTTGGGCTCAATGGGGTCCGGGCTATCCTGTTTTTGGTAATAGGCATAAAGGGCCGCATAGAGGATAATCCCTTTTACCCTGCCCCCGGCCTGCGCCTCCAGTTCATCGAACCGTACGCGCAGGCTGCCGGTTTTGCGCCTGGAAGAGTATGTCAGTATTGTCCCTTCATTTACCTTATGGCCTAAAAGGGGGAAATATTGCATGTGGAGAAAATGTCGGTCGTCACCGGCATGGGATTCTATTTCCTCGTCCACCACGATTTGCCGTTCTTTGAAAGCCAGCCGGAAGCCCATAACTTTCATAGGGTTGGCCGTTTTGATAGGAAAGGTGACCGATAAACTTTGCTCATTGGAATAACCTGCTTCCAATTCCTGTATCCTGGCTGCCGGGGCGTCGAGTTTTACTACGTATTTTTGGCCGTTTAGAGTCATGGCAAAATCTTTTGTAGTATCGACTTTGCCGGCGCAGGCAGGCAGCAGGAGCAGCGCGCCGGTCAAAACACTTAACATAATTTTTTTTGCTCTCATCGTTTTTCTTCTCTTACCGGGGTCGGCGGCGGACGGCGTCCGCACCCTATGAGGGGCCTGGGAAATTCAAATCCACCCGGATTGGCTCAAAAGTTTGTTTTTATTAACAAAGGTTCACGAAATATTAAGTAAGAAATATTATATCATGAATACAAACTGGCGGCAAAAAAAAATTATTTGCTTTTTTTTTTTATATTTTTTATAATATGAAAGAATAAAAAAAGGAGGTGCATATGAAGTTAACGATTAAACACCAGGAGAGCTACTCTCGTGGTGAATTGCTGTTGAGGTCGTTTTTCGGTTTCTTTTACATCGCCCTGCCCCACGGGATTCTTCTCTGGTTTACGGCAATCTGGGCCAGTATCCTGCTTTTCGCAGCCTGGTGGGTGGTGCTTTTTACCGGGCGGTTCCCTCAAAGTTGGTTCGAGTTCATAGTGAAGTTTTTGAACTGGCAAGCGAGGGTCAATGCCAGCATGTCCAACCTGGTAGACGGTTACCCGGCTTTCTTTCCCAGCGGAACCAGCGACAGTGTCTCGTTAGAAGTCGAATACCCGGAAGAACTGGACCGCGTTTCAGTACTGCTGCGGACATTCTTCGGCATATTCTATGTGATGATCCCCCATGGACTCTGTCTCTATATCAGGATGATCGGCACCATGTTTTTAATGTTCATCGCCTGGTGGGTGGTGCTGTTTACCGGGGAATATCCCCCGGACTGGCATGCCTTTAATGTAGGCACCTATCGCTGGCAGTTTAGAGTAAATCTCTACATGATGTACATGACCGACGAATATCCTCCTTTCAGCGGTAAGGAGTAATAACGGCCCGGGCAACCGAACAGGTCGTTTATGAGGAGTTTTAACTTCGGGCAGGGGCAGTGGGCGTATTGTCCCTGCCCGGGTTTTCGCCCCGGGCAGGTCAGCCTGCCGTAGTAAAAAAACAGCGGGTATTAATATAATATATAAGGATATAATATGAGTAATTACGACGAAGTTGTACTGCCTCAGCCCGATGAAATCGACATCCGGCAGAGAGAAGATGCCATGGGCGCTTACCTGATGATGTTCGCAGCCTGGGGAGCCGGGCTGCCCCTGCCTTTTCTTAGTTTGATCGCTTCCGGCATCTATTATTCTATAAACAAGAAAAAATCGAAATTCGTCAGGTTTCATGCCTTTCAATCGCTTTTATCCCAGGTGCCCGTCTCTATATTAAATGCCGGGGCCATCATCTGGGTGGCGGCGATACTGCTGCAGAGGCGGATGTTCCGGGATTGGGAACATTTTGTCACTTACGTTATTTTTGTGGGGTTGATGAACCTGGTGTATTTGATATTTTCTATCATCGGCGCCGTCAAAGCCAGGAGAGGGGAGTTTTACTATTTTATCTTTTTCGGGAAGATCGCTTTCGACGCTTTTTATGGCGCCGGGGCTGAAGAAGACCGGGAAGAAGTCAAGCACAATGTACCGCCCAAGGGGTATTGATTGAGAAGAACGTTTTTTAAGGGTATCTTTTTTTATGTCCTGTTAAGTGCTGTGCTGCTGGTCGCCGCCGCAGGCGTACAAAAGGCTTGTTTTTCTAAGAAGAAATTTGAAAAATTATCTTACGCCTGGGAATTCAAGCTGAAGGGTCTGCTGAAAGAATTGATAGAAGTTGACGCCGATTTAATCGAAAATTCTTATCTGAACGATGCGGCGGCAAAGATCGTTAAACGGCTCAGCGCCAATATCGAAGATAACCCTTACAAAATCGAAGTATTGATAGTAAAGTCTCATGTAGTAAATGCCTTTGCTTTTCCCGGCGGGTTGATTGTCGTCTATTCCGGGATTATCGAAAAAACTGCCGGTGCGGAGGAATTTGCCGGGCTGCTGGCCCATGAGTTGGGGCACATTATCCACCGGGACTCTTTGCATGCCCTGGCGCGGATCATAGGACTCGGCGTCCTTTTGACTATCGGCGGCAGTGACTCCACTGCGGTATTAAGGGAAGTGCTGCGCATGTTGGTGAACAATACTTTTTCCCGCCGCCAGGAAGCCGAAGCCGATGAGTTTGCCGCGAAGCTTTTGATCAGATCGGGAATAAATCCCCGTCACCTGGCGGATTTTTTGTCGAACTTGAAGGAGAGCGGTGGAGGGGCAGTGAATTTAAAAGGTCCCTGGGTATATTTGAGCACGCATCCCGACATGGACAGCCGCATCGAATCGGCCCGTGACATGGGCGGGTTGTTCCGGGGAGAGGAGAAGAAGTTCGATATCGACTGGTCCCGCTACAAAGCGGCGGGTGGCACCGGTTCAGAGTAACCTGTGCAGCCTGCGTAAACCGGTTAAATTTTCCCGGACGTATCGCTCATGAAAAGTTTGGCCCCCGGCAGGGCCGCCGGAGGCTAAGTTGATAAAAATTCCGGGGGCTTGCAAAAAGTTGCATTAACTGGTATAAAATCAACTTAGTAATTACGAACAAAGGTTTCACAACAAATATTCGCTTTATAGTTGAGATCGTCGACTTTTGGCATTTACTCCGCTGTGCAAGTATCGTCCCCACCTAGTCACTAACAGACTATTCCCGATGAGACAGAGTTTTAAGCCTTTTTATCTTACTTATTGCTATCTTTTCCCCTTTTCTTTTGCTACAAGGTCTTTATAAATTTCATTTAACGCATTAATTAATCTATTATCGTTGCTATAGAAAGTAACCTCAGTCCCAGCGCTATCTCTTAATCTATGAAAACAGAAAATGGCTTTTTTGTTGTCAATTATCCAGAAAAACAAATTGTGGCGGAAAGAAACAGTTTTCACATTTGTTTGCTTTTTTAAATCATCCAATCTAAACTCTTCCTCGCTCATGAGTTTTTCTGTAAGTGCCGCCTTGAATTCATCTACACTTCTAAAATCTTCAAATTTCATCTCTCCCCAAAAATTTCTTCTAAAATCTTTCATTGATCGTTTATTACAAAAAAGTTTGATTGAGTTTTGGGGAAACGTTAAATCTTTAATTTGTGATTGCGCTTCTTGGCGAGCAAACTTCATATTGAAAAATAAAAACCTGCTGTTCATCCTGATTCCTTCATTTTTTAACTTGTTAGTGATTGCTTTGTAATAATTTTTGAATTCATTGCTATTCGACAAAATTCCATAAATGGCATAGTCGCAAACAACGGTTAAGCTCTCTTTTGTTTCCTTGATATATTTTGTTATTTCAGGCAAATTATCTGGAAATTTGGCCACATAATATGTTGTAAATAGTTGTCGTGCACTCGTTTTAACAATATCAGAAGATTCTTTCATTTTTTGTAAAGCTGAATCAATATCCGATATTGAACCTTTGAGGATATCATCTACTTTATTAACATGGTCGGTCATTGCATCTGTTCTCTCAATAAGTATTTCTTTAGTTTGATCCAATTTTTCAGAAAAGGTGTTTACTTTAGATATTGTCCATGCTAATAAGAGTGATAAGAATATTGTTACCAAAAGATTCCCAAATGTGATCATGAAATATAATTCGTACTTTTTATTAATTTTACTATGTCTTAAACTTAAACTTCTCCGATATAGAACGATAACAGAAATAAAAAGTATTAAAATGATAGCACCCAAAATATTAGCATTCAGTCTTCCTACCCCTAATTTGCTTTTCAATTTTGGAAAAATAATAAATATTGTAGATAATACAATGAATATAAACATTGAAATTGCCACAACTCTTCTTATAATCTCTTCTCTTTTCATTAAATTAACCTCCGTAATATTTCGTCTAAATTTGCTACGTCTTTTTTTTATTCTACGACAAAAACCTTGAAAAGTCAAGAAAAAAATGTTTTTATTGAAAATATATTGACGTTTTAAATTTTATGTGGTATACTTTTTTTTAATAGATAGATCAAGAGCTACTACTTCTCAGAGGTTATAACAAAGTTCATACGCATGAACGGTTATTTTAAGGATAAGGAAGTTGATTCTCAATTGACTCGAAAACAGTTGATAATAAAAGGTTTGGGGACTATAAAGGTGGGTCAATTTATCTGAGTATCAATTAAATTTTTCCGGCTACTATAAAAAAAAGAAAACTACTTGGGAAAAAAAACCCGATATACAACAGTAGATACTAATCATATTTGTTACTAAAAAAATAGGTATGGTTGTAGGATGTATTGTTAATAGACGGTTCAAGTTAAGTGAGCAAAAGTGGGTTAATTTATCAAAGCGCTATAGTCGATTTAAAAGAATGAAAAGAGCGGCGATAGTAAAATTTTTTGTGGGATGAACTGTTGGCTGTTACCCATTCATCCTACCCTGAATTGTTTATTATTATGACCAAATATGATACAAGTTGGCACCACAAATTATATCTGCTCAAACATTCATTTTATTGCCTTTTTATGCATTAAAAACATTTAACTTTTCCAAAATCTCCAATTTCACGCCGTTTGGCAGATATTTTCTTTAAGCGGCTTTTTTTTTGCATAATTTCAGAATTCCACCATATTCGATAAACAAAATGGTTGCGAAACTCTAATGGATGCGTTAAAATCTAAAAACCCAAAATTTGAAGTGCAAAACTCGAAACAAATTCCCCCAGTGGGGGGTGTTTTGGATTTCGATATCGGTCTTGCGAGATTTCGTGCTTCAAAAAAATGATGCGGCACTAGGAGCCTGTCCGACAATTCATATACATGAAAAACATCGGCGAAAATTTCCCATTTTAACCTAAAAATGAGGCTATTTATGGTTTTGGCATGTCGGATCCGGGGCAAATATGGACGATTTGTCCAGTTTGGAGATGCGCAATTCCATTCTCGGACAGGCTCCTAGCTAAACTCTGACAGGGCTTGCAAAAAGTTGCATAAACTGGTATAAAATCATCTTACTATTTTCAAAGCAGTAAGATTGCATAAAATGAAAACAAAATACAGGTACAAGGAGTAAACATGACGGAAGATGTAAAAAAGGAGAAATTTCCACGCAGTTTTTGGACAGCAAATTTAACCGAATTGTTCGAGCGCGGCGCGTATTACGCCATGGCCAGTTTTGTGGTGCTCTATCTCGGGCAATTGGGTTTAGGTGATTACTGGCCCAGCACTTTGAACGGTGCGTTATGGGCTTTCGTATACTTTCTACCCATTTTATCCGGCACCATTGCCGACCACGTTGGGTTCAAACGTTCGTTATTAGTAGCTTTTGTTTTATTGGGCATCGGGTATTTTCTGATGGGCTACCCCGTCTGGTTCGGCGGTGAAATCCTGAGTCAGACTATTAGCAGCGAGGTCACTGCCGGGGCCGGGCTTATTATTCCCATTATAATCGCCATGTTTTTGATCGGCGCCGGGGGTTCGATAATCAAACCCTGTATTTCCGGCACCGTGCAGAAAACAGCCGGGGGCCGCGCCACTCTTGCTTTCGGTATTTTTTACATGGTCATCAACATCGGCTCCTTGTTAGGGCGGGGCATCAGTTATGTAACCCGCAAAGAATTCGATCTCAGTTATATTTTCGCCGTATCGGTAGCTTGTTCTATCGTGGCTTTTTTCGTGGTTCTTTTCTTATACAAAGACCCGGAAAAAGAGTTCGACTACAATAAAGAGGAAGCAGAAAAAAAAGAAAAAAAATCGGTGTACCGCATCCTGGCCGATATGATATTGGTGCTGCGCAATCCCCGTTTTTCGATTTTTCTGCTGGTGCTCAGCGGCTTCTGGTTTGTTTACACCCAGGTTTACAATGTCATCCCCCTTTATTTAAAGAAAGTGGTGGAACTCGATCCGGCCGTAGATGTTATCACCATGGCCAACCCTTTTGTGATCGTGTTTTTCCAATTATTAATTATTAAGTTGTTCGGTAAGATGAAGCCTGTTAAATCAATGATAGTTGGGGCTATTATTATTGCCGCGTCCATGATTATTAACCTGGCTCCTATTTTCCTGGCCGGCGGAGTTCGTAAAATGACTTTCGGTGATTTGCTGCCCATGGGTTCTCTTTTTGCTATGCTGACCGTGGCCTTGATTGCCTTTGGCGAGTTGTTTACCGCCGCCCGTCAATACGAATATATCGGAGCCGTAGCTCCCAAAGGCAAAGAAGGTCTTTTCCTCGGTTATGCAAGCTTACCATTGGCGATAGGTGCATTAGTCGGCGGCCCCGTAGGCGCTTTTATCTTTAATGAAATCATGTGCAAAAACTCCATGAAACTGCCGAGCGGCCTGCTCGAATTAGATCCTTTCTGGAATTCCATGGGTTGGGTGATCTTGATGGGGGTTGGTCTTTTAAGTGCGTTATCATTGTGGATATTCAATCTCTGGCTCAGGAAGCACCCGGTCAAAGAAGCGGCAGCATAGGATTTGTCCTGCGGGTGCTTCTCTTAAAGAAAGTTTTGATCAAACTTTTTCA
>JAGLSW010001162.1 GCA_023135565.1 Candidatus Aminicenantota bacterium
CGACCCCCTGCACCCAAAGCAGGTGCGCTAAACCGGACTGCGCTACGCCCCGACCTGTTGGAATGTAATCATCTAAATCAACACCGGCCCGGCGCGTTTGTCAAGCGCGACCCATGGAGCGCCCCGTAGAGCGGGCCGGGGCTTTACGCGTAGCGATACCAGCGGATGACTTCCCGCAGGCTCGGCCGCTTGCCGTACATCAGGATGCCCACCCGGAATATTTTAGCGCCTAAGTAGGCCAGGAACATCACGAACAATGAGCTCAAAACAATAGAGAGAAGCACCTGGGAAAAGTCCGGAACCGCCACACAGATGCGCATGAACATCAGGGTAGGTGTAAAGAAGGGAATCAAAGAAGACACCACCACCAGCGGCGTATCCGGGTTCTGGGTGACGATGATGCCGATGATAAAAGGAATCACCAGGAGATAAGTAATCGGAGCGGCAAACTGCTGGGCTTCCTGGTCTGTATTCACCGAAGCGCCGACGATAGAGAAAAGAATAGAATACATAAAATATCCGATAACAAAAAATATAATAAAATATATACCCAATTCCGGGGTTAAGAAACCGGCAATGTTTTTACTGAAATCGAAGTTAGTGCTGCCTAAAAACACCACCCCAAGCAGCACCCACAAAGCCACCTGGGTCAACCCGGCCAGTCCGATGCCGATGATCTTGCCGTAAAAAAGACTCTGGGTGTTGGTAGAAGAGATCAGCACCTCTACGATGCGGTTGTTTTTTTCTTCGATGACCCCGCGCATGATCAATTGGCCGTAAGCCATCAAAATAGAAAAAAGAATGGTCAACATAAAAATCGACATCATGTATTCCATCCCGGAACTGCGTTTTTTGGTGCCATCCTTTTTTACCTTAAAAGTGCCTAAGTTTACATCGCGGATGGCTTCTTCCACTATTTTGAGTTCTATGTTTTGTTCCGTGAGGATTTTTTCAGACAGGATTTTCTCTACCGTAGCGCTGATATACTCATTGGTGCCGAAATCGGACACATTTAAGGCACAAAAATAGACCCGCCTGCTCTGCTGTACATCCCCGGGAATGATAACCAGCCCGGCGATCTCCTTTTTTAGGATTTTCTCCTTGTGTTCCGGCAGCAGGGGGAAATCGACGTCTTCTTTTTTATAAATCTTTGTCTCATACTCTTTTACTAATTCGTCCTGGCTGCTGTATTTATCAGCCGTGCTTCTGAATTTTAGTTTAAGGATATTTTCGACTACCCTGTCCTCTGCGCTTTTCTTGATGAACTGTTCCTGCACAATGCCTGAAAAATCAGCTATTTCGATGGTTTTTTCTTCCCGGCCCATGCGGGTCAGCAGCATGGGCAGGAAGATAAATGCCGCCATCATCAGCGGCGTTAATATGGTGGATATGACGAAAGACTTTTTCTTTACGATCTGCTTGTACTCTTTTTTGATAATAGTCCAGGCTTTCATAACTGCTCTCCTTCGTTAGCTTTGCGAATAAAAATATTATTTAAAGAAGGCTCCGTCACCTGGAAACTACTGAGCGAAAGTTTGCCCACCAGGGCTTTTAACAACCTATCTTTGGCCGCCATGTCCTCTAATTCGATCTCCATTTCGCGGCCATAATCCTCTATGCTGCGCACATAATCTAACAAAGAAACAAACCCGGCATCTCCTTCGTATTTGATCTTGATGAACTTCGTGCCATAGGTGGATTTTATGTCGCTCAAGCTGCCGTCTAAAACCTTGCGGCCTTTATTAATCATCACCACGGTATCCACGATCTTCTCCGCATATTCCATTAAGTGGGTGGAGAAAATAATGGTCACTCCTTCCCGCTTTTTTTCCAGGATAATATTTTTGACTAATTCGATGTTGAGGGGATCGAGACCGGCAAAGGGTTCATCTAAAATCAACAGCTCCGGGGAATGCAGGATAGTAATAATAAATTGCAATTTCTGGGCCATTCCTTTGGATAGTTCTTCCACTTTTTTGTCTAAGTAGTTGTCCAATGCAAATTTTTGCAGCAGTTTGAAACCTCTTTTTTTGATCTCGTGTTTTCTCATGCCTTTTAGTTCGCCGAAAAAAGAGAGCACTTCCGAAACCTTGAGTTTACGGTACAGTCCACGTTCTTCCGGCAGGTAGCCGAAGCGGTTTTTCATCTTTTCAGAAAACCTGCGGCCTAAGATTTCGATATAGCCCGAATCCGGGGCAATGATATTGAGTATCATGCGGATGGTCGTGGTTTTGCCGGCCCCGTTCGGCCCTAACAAGCCCAGGATTTCGCCTTTTTTTTGCCGCAGTGAGAAGTTGTCAACCGCCCGCTTGTCGTCGAAATCTTTTATCAGGTCTTTTAGTACAAGCACATAGTCGTTGTTCATTCACCCTCCAGGTTGTAAGGTTTTAGACGCACCTAAGCGGCGCTGACGGAATCGAACTCGTCGCCGATCTCTTTGGCCGGTTTTTTATCCAGCAGGCTGACTACCACGATGGCCGATACCGACAAAATAAAACCGGGCACGATTTCGTAAAGATCGAAAATACCGCCGCTTAATTGTTTCCAGGCTATGACGGTTACGCCCCCGGCGATAATTCCGCCTAAAGCGCCATTGCGAGTCATGCGTTTCCAGGTAAGAGAAAGAATCACTAAAGGGCCGAAAGTGGCTCCGAACCCGGCCCAGGCGTAGGCAACCAACCGCAGCACACTGCTGTCCGGGTCTAATCCGATGACGTAAGCGATAATCGCCACGCCGATCACAGCCAGGCGGCTGACCCAAACCAGTTCTTTCTGACTTGCTTTTTTCCGGAACAGCACTTTATAAAAATCTTCGCTAATGGCGGAAGAAGTGACCAGCAGTTGGGAGTCGGCGGTGCTCATGACAGCCGCCAGGATAGCGGCCAGCAGTATCCCGGCAATAAAAGGCGGCGCTGTAGCATTTACCATAACCATAAAAACAGTCTCTTCCGTTCCGGCCGCCAGCGGGGTGGCATTCAGGTACGCCCGGCCCACAATGCCTACAACCACCGCACAGGTCAGGCTGATAACCACCCAGACCATGGCAATCCAACGCGCTTTTTTGATATTATCGGCGCTGCGGATGGCCATAAAGCGGGCCAGGATGTGAGGTTGGCCGAAATATCCCAATCCCCAGGCCAGGGAGGATATAACTACGATAATAGGTATCGGGCTGCCGTCGATTTTTGAGAACATATCTAAGAGTTCCGGGTTTATATCTTTTATGGCGCTGCCGGTGGCGTTCAGGCCGCCGCCGCGAATAATGGCCGCTGCAGGCACCACCAGCACGGCAAAAAACATGATCAAACCCTGGAAAAAATCGGTCCAACTGACGGCCATAAAACCGCCCAGAAAAGTGTAAATAATGATCACTAACGCGCCGATCAAAAGAGCCACCTGATAGGAAAAATTGAAAACCGTACTGAACAGCTTGGCGCCGGCCACGAATCCCGAAGAAGTATAGATCAGGAAAAATATCAAAATAAACAGTGCGGAGACGATGCGCAGCACCCGGGAGTCGTCCCTGAAGCGGTTCTCGAAATAGTCGGGCAGGGTGATGGAGTCCCCGGCGATTTCGGTATATTTTCTTAATCGTTTGGCAACGAATTTCCAGTTCAGGTAGGTGCCCACAGCCAGGCCGATAGCTATCCAGGCCGCTTCCATACCGGCTAAGTAAGCCGCCCCGGGCAGTCCTAACAGCAGCCAGCCGCTCATGTCCGACGCCTGGGCGCTCATGGAGGTTACCCAGGTGTTCAGGCCCCGGCCTCCTAAGATGTAGTCGGACAGATTTTTGGTTCTTTTGTAGAAAATCCAGCCGATAGACATCATAAACACGAGATAAACGGCAAAGGAGATCAAAACACCCACATTACTGCTAACCATTATATAACTCCTTAATAGCGGTGGAATTTCAAGCAAATTTTTTAAGTGTGAAGCTGCGCTCTAAAAACAGGCCCACCAGCCGGTGGGGCACTTGTTGTGTACAACGTATGCCATTACCGAAGTAACAGGAAACGTTGAGATTCATTATAGCATGAAGGCAGGAGTATTCGCAACTTGCTTATTCGTAACTATTCAGTTCCAGAAAAATCTAAAACAGTCTTGCCTCCGGCGGCCCTGC
>JAGLSW010001163.1 GCA_023135565.1 Candidatus Aminicenantota bacterium
CGGAGGCAAGTCTGTTTTAGTTTTTTCCAGAGCTGAATAGTTACCGGAGATTTTAAATTCCAAATTACAAAACACAAATCCCAAACAAAATCGGCTGGGCTGAATGCTGGCGCTGGAGTTGTCCCGGGGCTGCTCTTGACTGTAAGGGCAATCCGGTATACAATAAAGACATGGTACTAATAGAATTAAAAGATAAATTTGAAGAACTGCAAGGGAAAGCCGCAGACCTCAGGGGGTTTCTTTGACCTGGGAAAAAAAGCGCAGCAATTAGAAGAAATAGAAAAACAACTGACAGACGCGGACATCTGGAACAATCCAAAAAAATCGGCGCAAATCCTAAAAAAGAAAAAAAAACTGGAAAATATCCTGGAAACCGGCAGCCGCTTCCAACAGGCCGTGGATGATATCGAAACCTACTTCGCTTTAATGGACGAAGACCCCGGCCTGATTACGGAATTAGAAACAGAGATCGACAAATTCTCCCGGTTCATAGAAGAAGCTGAGATCAAAAACTATTTGAGCGGCGATAATGACGCCGGTAATGCTTTCTTAAACATCCATCCCGGGGCAGGCGGCACCGAGAGCCAGGATTGGGCCGAAATGCTGCTGCGCATGTACTTGCGTTTCGGTGAGAGACAGGATTTCAAGGTGGGGATCGTCGAACTCCAGGCCGGGGAAGAAGCCGGCATCAAGAGTGTAACAGTCAAGTTAGACGGCGATTATGCCTTCGGTTACCTGAAACAGGAGATCGGGGTGCACCGCTTAGTGCGCATATCCCCTTTCGATTCCAACAAGCGCCGGCATACCTCTTTTGCGGCGGTTTTCGTTTATCCTGAAGTGGATGATGCCACCGAGATAGAGATCGACCCCGGCGACTTAAGGATCGATACGTACCGGGCTTCGGGTAAAGGGGGCCAGCATGTGAATACCACCGATTCGGCGGTGCGCATTACCCACATCCCCACCAGTACCGTAGTGCAGTGCCAGAACGAACGTTCCCAACACCAGAACAAAGAAACAGCCATGAAGATGCTGCGTTCCCGGCTCTACGACCGCATGATGCGGAAAAAAACGGCAGAAAAAAACAAATTAGAAAACGAAAAAGGCGAAATCGCCTGGGGCAACCAGATCCGGTCATATGTGCTGCAGCCCTACCAGAGTATTAAAGACCACCGCACCAACGTGGAGATCGGTAATACGCAGCGGGTGCTGGACGGGGATATCATGGAGTTTATCAAAGCCTCCCTGGCAAAAAAGAAATCTTAGTGCTCAGGAGGGGCTCAAGAGAACCTATCGCGGCCATTGGCCGCAACCAAACACACCCCGT
>JAGLSW010001164.1 GCA_023135565.1 Candidatus Aminicenantota bacterium
CTTTTGAAAAAGTTTGAACAAAACTTCTGATTATTTAGAAACAAAAGCGCTCCTTCGTGTGTACGGGGCTATTTCTTTAAGTTCTTGAACACCTGGATGTTGTAAAAATTGGGGCTGCTGAAATCAGCGAACTTGTCTTTGTTCTCAACCAGGTCCTGGATGATCGATTCTACATCATGCTGGGGATGAAAACTCAATACCTTCCTGGCTTTGTCGATGCTGACTTTGTAGTTGCGGTAGTCCTGGATATGTTTGATGTTCAGTTTTACATCTAAATCCAAATATTTCTTTACACCGCTTTTAACCAGGTCGCCGATCTCACCTACCGTATAATTGCCCGACGCTATATTAAAAATCCCGGAAATATCCTCGTTGGCTTCCACGGCCCGGGTATAGGCGGTAGCCGCGTCTTTAATGGCTAAAATGGGCCTCCAGATGGCCGGGTTATTCACATTGATAACCTTTTCCGTAACCGCGAATTTGAACATAGTATTCACCACTAAGTCCAACCTCATCCGTGGACTGTATCCCGACACAGTGCCCTGGCGGAAAGCAATAACGGAAAAATCTTTGTCCGCCATCTGCAGGGCGGCGTTTTCCCCCTGCAGTTTGGAAATCCCGTAAGGATATACGGAAACCGCCGGGTTGGTTTCATCATACAATTCATTGACCGTATAACCGTAAACCGAACAGGAACCGGCATAAATAAATCTTTTTACTCCGGCTTTCTTGGCTGTGTAAGCTAAAAAAGCGGGAGCCGATGCATTGGAAATAAAATTCTCCGCCGGCGAAAACTCCGCCATGGGGTCATTGGAAAGACCACCTACGAAAATAACCTGGTCATAGTCTTTGACGTCCTCTTCTTTTAAGTCGAAGATGTCTTTATTTATGGTGCCGACTTCATCAGGCAAGTGGTTGCCGAACCAGAATAAGTCGATTACATCTACATTATAACCCCGCTCCAAAAGCCGGGGAATCATAACAGAACCGATATAACCCGCGCCTCCTGCTACAAGTATTTTCATTTTATTCTTCTCCTTTTAAAATTTCTTGCCTCCGGCGGGTCAGAACCTTTTTGAAAAAAGGTTCCGACACCTCCAAAAACTTTTCATGAAGGGCCTGCGAATCCTCCTGGGCACTTATCGTTAATAGGTAATTCATTATAATTTAATATTTGAAATGATCGGACTCCGGCGTCTCCAACCATTGGGCCAGGGTCTGGGCATCTCGGTCTTTATTAGACAGTACGGGGTCTTTAACGGGCCATTGGACGCCGATCTCCGGGTCGTTCCATAAAACCCCCGACTCCCCTTTATTACTGTATGTGCCGGTGCACTTATATTGCAGCTCGGCAAAATCGGAAAGCACACAAAACCCCCTGGCAAACCCGGCCGGGGCCCATACCTGCTTTTTATTCGCTGCCGAGACTTCGGTACCGAACCACTGTCCTAAAGTGGGCGAACCTTTCCTGATGTCTACAGCCACCAAAAAGGCACTGCCGTAAGTCACCCGCATCAGCTTACCCATGGGCGGTTCATATTGAAAATGCAGGCCGCGCAGCACCCCTTTTTGCGAGCGGGAATGGTTATCCTGCACGAACCGGTGGGGCAGTCCTAAATCTTTATACTGGTCTGTCCTGAACACTTCCATAAAGAAGCCTCTTTCATCTTCGAATACTTCCGGGACAACCACTGCGATGCCGTTTAAATGTGTTGACTCGATCGTGACTTGCATGTCTAGCTCCTTAAAATTTCAATGATAATCTTTCTTTTTTTCAATACTAAGCTTGAAAAAAAACACCTAAAGGTGGAAACTCGAAAAACCGTAAAACATGTTTTTTATTACCGCACTGTAAGTGCTTCATTACTGCCATGTAATGGCATAAATTAGATTGTATACAAATTACGGCTATTGTCAAGCAAATAGTAATTTTTTTTTTAACGAGACGCTGGTCATCATACTACTGCCGGTGAAAATCTTACTTTTCGCGAAGATTTTTTAAAAAAGAGAAAATCGTGTTGGATGACCTCATAGGTTGGGGGCGCCGCCCCCCCTAATACCGCTTGATGCTCTTTTTGTAGATTTCATCCACGTATCGGTTCTTCTTTCGCAGCAGCCGTTTATTGAGGGGCGAAAATCCCTTTACCGAGTTTTCATCCAGCACACCCATATACTTGCCGATAAAATCGGCAGTCAGGGTTTTGATGTTGTAAAAAGCCCAGTAAAAACGCTTGAAAAAAGGCGTCTTCACTTTGAAAAAAGCAATCAAAGTGCGGTGCACAACCCGGACGGCGATGGCTTTAATGACCCCCAACTTGCGCCTGACATAATATATCCCGAACTCCGGGATACTGAGGTGCTGGTCTATGCACATGCGCCGCAGCAAATAAGTGAAACTGACTTTGTGCCAATGATAAAACCGCGCTCCTTTGGAGATAGCGATGCTGTGGTTGTTCAACAGCAATTTTTTGGCAAAAAGCATGTCCTCTCCATATGGTACGGCGGGAAATTCCAGGCTCAACAGCACTTCCCGTTCGATGCAGGAAGAACAATTATCGAAATTGCACAACCTGCGCCTCAGCTCCGGCGGGAACTTGTTCCAACAAAATTGCGAGATAGGTTCTGTGATTTCATCGAAATCCAGGTACCAGTCGTTATGTAAATAGGCGTCTATAGGGTCGCAGGTTTTGCCGTCTATTTGGTAAACCCCATAGGCGGCCACTGCCCTACCCTGCAAAACAGGGGCAGTGAGGTTTTCCAAAAAATCCCTGCCGCTGGGAATAATATCATCGGTAAAAAAGATCATGTATTGGCCCCGTGCCGCTTTTGCCGCTTTCATGCGTGTGCCGCTGTGACTGAATTCGCCCTGGGGCACGTTGAAGATTCTTTTGTTTTTGAAAGGGGTTTTTTCTAAATAAGCGACGGTGTCGTCCGTAGAACTGTTGTCCATAAAAATGACTTCATAACCATGATTGAATACCTGGTTCACTAAGGCGTCTACCAGTCGGTTGACGATGCCTATGGAGTTATGCGTCAAAATAACGATCGAAAATTTTATATCAGCCATGCAACTTTATATCATAAATAGTTTGTTTTTTCAAATATTTTGCCTCTGGCAGCCCCACGCGCGTGGGGTGGCGGTAAGCCGCTGCGCGGCAGGT
>JAGLSW010001165.1 GCA_023135565.1 Candidatus Aminicenantota bacterium
GAACAAAACTTTTATTTATTTAGAAACAAAAGCGATGCTATAATTTGAAGATATCCAGGGCACGAAGCAACTGCACAGAATCACCGCTGTCACACCCCCTCCTGAGTTCACAGTACTCATCCCCAGACAACGAACCGGGAAAAATACATTTCGCGCATTCCGCCTCCGTGGAACAATCCGGACAGCCCCGCTCTGCCTCCACCCGGCTGCGTATACTACTAATATTGGCGGCTATTTCAGACAAAGACTGCCCTACCCTGCCTACCGGCTCACCCTGCCAACAGGTCCTAACATTTTCTTCGTCATCGACAATCAAAGTTTCTAAAACGGCACAATTGGCAGCACCCCTTTCCCAACGGCATAAACCGGCAAAATAAGGATAAACCGGCAGATCAAATAATCCGCGGCCACTGCTCTGCAACCGGGAAATTTCAACCAATAAACGGTGCAGCCTTAGGGTGTCCTCTTTTTCCCTGTCTATACATACGGTCTGGGTGGGATCGATACCGCTCCCGGCAGCCGCGTCAAGAACCGAACAGGTACCGGTTATATCCGTTTTTACACCGTATGACTCACCAAAAATATGCATCAGGTAAGGTATTAGCGTAACTACTCCTGTACCACAAAAAAACGAACAACCGGTTGGCGAAACCGCCCCCACGCGGACTCGATAATACTCGCTGTGGTAGTTCGAGGGGGATTCGTTTTCAATCAAAACTCTTTTATTATCTTCATGAAATCGCCTCGCCCTTTCTAACCCGCTGTAAACCTGGATTATGTGGCCGTTGATGGCCAGGCATCCCTGCAGCCACTCTATAAGCTTTCCTGTAATCAGGTCGGCAAACAAAATAATCCCGTAAACATATCCTCGGCTTTTAACGTTACCACTCTCCTTTTTCGCTTCGGATAATATCAATGAAAAATTCTTTATACTTTTTTTGTTATGGGTGATATTCTCTTTTTCCAATACCGAATTGGGCGCCGGCTCGAGCCTGCCGGTATCGTAAGAGTGTATAGTACGGTAATGAATCCCGTTACTGTAGGGCAGCAGTTTGAGTCCATATTTTTTATGAGCGGCGAAAATGGGCGTCCCGGGATGTACATGGAACACATTGTGGATATAAAAATCTATATGCCGGCCAAGTGAGCGAATTAATTCCACAGTGCGCCGCCCTTCTGCCGACGTCTCCGACGGCAGCCCCACCATAATACTGGAATAAACAGTCTCTATCCCTATTTTTTTGGCATAAACGATGTATTTCTTGAACTTCTCGATAAACTCTTTTTCCTTTTCAAAACCGGGATCAGACCGGGTATGCGGGGACTGTACCTTGCCGATAATCCTCAATATACGCGGCACCGCACTTTCCAAAGAAAAACCGACTGTTTTAAAACCTGCTTCTTTTAGTTTTTCTAATAATTCTTCATCAACGCAGTCGCACCGGGTGCCGCAGTTTAAGGGGAGCTTTATTTTATTCTCGATTATTTTGTCGCAAATTTCCACTGCCCGGCCCGGCAGGAATGTAAAGGTATCATCAAATACATCAACGGGATTATTAACTCCCATTTTTCGCGAGATGTAATCGAGTTCCGCGATCACCCGGTCTACCGAATGGGTGGCAATGATTCGCTTCGATACCACTGCACAATTGCAGTAGACACAAAAACGGTCGCATCCTCTTGCTGTAATAATTCCCAACCCTGCCGATTCGATAATCCCGTTGAGATATGGCGAGGGATATTTATCTAAACAACCGGGAGTTCTTCCTTTAGATAAGAAAATATCCCGATCGGGATTTTCGTGGATAATATACTCTCTCCCGCCGCTGCCCCCCCGGCGATAGGTAATTCCTGCGACCTCTTCCAGGGGAACTTTTTTTAAATCGAAAGCGCTGTTTTCGAACAATTCGAGTAATTGCAGGCAGGTCTCTTCACCTCCATTCCTTACACATATGTCAACGAAATCGTTATTCTCAAGAATAGCTCCAGATTGTACCGCGGTTGTGGGACCTCCGAAGAGAATTATTATACCGGGATATGCTTCTTTCAGGGCTTTTGCGATTAACCGGCACATGCTGTAATTGGAATGGTAAACAGTAAAACCGACTACCCTGGGTTTTTTTGCCGCTATTTGCGCTGTACATTCCCTGAGATTAAGCGCTTCTCCTGTCTGATATTGCTCGACGGTAAACCCGTTTTGCTGCAGATAAGCAGCGACATAGGCTGAACCCAGGCACATCTTGAAATGCCACCTCTCTTTCTCGTAGGCCAATGACCTGCCGGGCGGGAATACAAAAACAATATGGGGATTCTTATCGCCTGTGTCCAATTTTTAGGGGCGTTTTAATCGAAAGTTAATTTGAAATTCATTTAAACGATGCGTACAAAGCCGAACACAACACCGCTTGCTTCTGAATCAAGGTCGTGTCCGTCTTGTTTCAGGACATTCCTGAATACATCTACCAGGTCCTGGCCCTTTAAGCCCTTTTGAAAGGCTTCATTGCCTTCTTGCAGTACTTTGCCGGCTGTACCGGCACCAAAACTTTTTTCCAAAAGATCTTTCAAAGTTAATGTTGCAAAATCCATTATATCCTCCTTCAAAAAAATATTATACGCTTTTTTATTTGGCTTGTCAAATAATTTTTACACCTATTATAGTAATATCGTCCCGCTGCTCTTCTTCTCCCTGGTGTCTCTCCAATTCCCGGGCCAGTTTGCGGCGCTGCTCCGCCGGAGATAAAGGAGCGATTTCTAAAAAAAGCTCTTTCAACCTTTTCTTACCGAATTTTTCGTCCCTACTATTATTCTGGTGGGCAAAACCGTCGCTGCTCAGGTAGATCATATCGCCGGGCTGCATATTTATCTCTTTTTGGGTAAAAAACCGCTGCGCTTCTTTTTTCAGGCCGCTGATGGAGCGGCGATCCCCTTTTAATTCGATCACCTCCGGCTTCCCTTTAGCTTCGTTTTTGCTTTTAACGAGATAGAGGGGCAGGTGGGCCCCGGCAAAGGTAATTTTCCTTTCATTGATCCGGCACAAGCATACGTCCATACCGGCTGTGTCGATATGACGGTCGCCCCGCTGTTTCGAGGCGGCGATCAGGTCCCTGTGCAAATGCTGGAGGATCAAAGCCGGGTCATATGTGCGCTGCTCCGTAACCAGTTTATTTAAAATGGTATAACCGAGCATGGACATCAACGCCCCGGGCACACCGTGACCGGTACAATCAACCGCGGCAATAAAAATATTATCTTCCATTTGCTCGAACCAGTAAAAATCACCGGATACGATATCTTTGGGCTTAAATAGGATGAAATGTTCAGGCAGTGCAGCTTTGATTTTCTCCTCTAAAGGAAGAATATCCCGCTGCACCCGGCTGGCAAAATTCATGCTGTCCATAATCAACTTATTTTTATCTTTCAAGTCCCTGGTTCTTTCAGTTACTTTTTGTTCTAAGGTGCGGCTGTAACCTGCGAGCTTCATATTGGCTCTTTTCAAATCGCGGTTCGCTTTTAATAATTGCAGGTGAACCTTTATCCGTTCCAATAGTTCTTCACTGGAGAAAGGTTTGGTCAGGTAATCGTTGGCCCCGGAATCGAGTCCTTCCATCAGGTTGACAAGCTGGTTTTTGGCAGTTAACATAATAACCGGCAGTTCACTGGCCGTATAATGGCGGCGTATTTCCCGGCATACATCGTAACCGGACATGCGCGGCATCATCACGTCTAATAACACGATATCAGGTTTTTCCGCGGCGCTGCTTATGATTTCCAGGGCCCTCTGTCCGTCTGCTGCTTCGATCACAGTATATTTATGCAGCGAGAGATGGTTGATCAACACTTGCAGGTTGACCAGTTCGTCATCTACAGCCAGGACACGGTAGCCGCAGCCGGGCTCCGGGGCTGTCCCCGCCCCGAAACTTGCTCTCCGAATCGGGCCGCTGTCGGGGCGAACCCGGGCCATCGGCAGGGAAGAGATAGCTGCCGCCGCCAGTGCCATTACAGGAGCCGGTGGGGCATCCGGGCTGCAAATAGGTACGGTAAAGCGGAAGGTCGAGCCTTTACCCACTTCCGATTCCACCTCCACCGTACCACAGTGAAGCTCGACCAACTGTTTGGTAATGCTTAGCCCTAAGCCGGTGCCGCCGTATTCCCTAACTGTGGAGGCATCAACCTGCTCGAAGGACTTAAATATGTTCTCTAATTTATCCGCCGCTATACCGATACCTGTGTCCGTTACTTTGATAATCACCATGCCGCGGCTCTCCTGCGCAGAGACGGTAACAGCCCCTGAAGGGGTGAACTTTGCCGCGTTACCCACCAGGTTGTGCATGATCTGCTGCAGCCGGTTCTCATCCCCGTAAACCAGGGGAATATTCTCCCCGATCTCATTTTTCAACTGCAGCGGTTTCCCGGAGATTAGAGGTTTGGTGAGCAGCAGCACAACTTCCGTCAACGACCTCATATCCACGGGCCGCGACTGCAGAGTTAGGTCTCTCTCTTTTAAACGGGAATAGTCCAGCAGGTCGTTGACCAGGTTGCTGAGCCGTTTTCCGCTGTAAACCACCATCTGCAGGTTGGATTCGGTTTTCTCGGAGAGCGGCCCGGACACCCCTTTCAATAGCGATTCGGCAATGCCGATGATACCGTTTAAAGGGGTGCGCAGCTCATGGGAAGTATTGGCCAGGAACTCATCTTTGAGCCTGTCCACCTCGCGCAGCCGTTCATTCACCGACCTTTCATAAGCTAACTTTTTCTTCTGGGATAGAATATAAGCTGTGACTATAACTATAAAAGCCAGGACATAAAAAGTATATGCCCACCATGTACGCCAGGGCGGAGGGGGGATGACTATTTTCACGGAAGCGCCGGTCTCATTCCAGGCGCCGTCATTATTGCACCCTTTGACCCGGAATGTATATTCTCCCGGCGACAGGTGGGCATAGGCAGCGAAACGCCTGCTGCCCACATAGTTCCAATCTATATCTACCCCTTCCATTTTATAAGCGCAGCGGTTCTTTCCCGGGACGGCATAATGCAAAGCCGCATACTCGAAAGAGAAAGCGGCATGTTTGTGGGATAATTTAATTTCCCCGGCTTCCGAAATATGTTTCTTAAGGATTGTAAATCCATCTACCTTCTCACCGACACGCACAGACTTGTTAAAAATCTTTAAATCTGTGATTACAATAGCCGGCGGGTAAAAATTATCTATAATATCCTCGGGAAAGAAGGCGTTAAAGCCGTTAATACCGCCGAAAAACATCTCACCACTGCGGCTGCGGCAGGAGGCGCCGTATTTAAATTCATTGCTCTGCAGGCCGTCCTTAGAATCGTAATTCCTGTATTCCCCGGTCTCCGGGTCAAACTTCGATAACCCGTTATCCGTACTGATCCAGAGTTTACCATTGTTATCTTCCAATACCCCATGAATCACATCCCCGGGCAGTCCGTCTTTTTTACCGTATGTGGAAAAGGTACCTGTACGCCGGTTATATTTATTCAAACCGGCGGTAGTTCCAAACCACAGGGTACCTAACCGGTCTTCATGGATACAGATAACTTCATTGTAACTCAAAGTGCCGGGCCTAAGCGGGTCAGATAAATAACGGGTAAATTGTTCTTTTTCACGATGGAATTTGTTCAGGCCATTATGGGTTCCAATCCACAATTCACCCTGGCTGTCTTCAAAAATTATCATTATCACATTGTCGCTCAAACTATTGGCATGCGCGGACTGCTTACGGTAATGGGTATAGTTTTTCCGGCTTTGATCCAGTTTGTATAATCCCTCGGGAGTTCCCATCCAGAGATAGCCCAGGTGATCTTCAATCATAGAGATAATCCTGTCGTTCATGGTGGTAAGATCACCGGCGCTTGTTTTATAACGGGTAAATCGACCTTTTTCCCGGTCGAACATGTCCAGACCTCCCAAAGTGCCGATCCAGAGAACACCGCCCCGGTCTTCACATATAGCCAGCACACTGTTGTTACTAAGGCTGTGGGGGTCATTGGGATCGCTTCTATAACGGGTAAATTCCTCTTTTTCCCGGTCGAACATGTTTAAACCATCAAGGGTGCCGATCCAGAAAACACCGCTCCGGTCTTCATAAATGTTAAGTACCTGGTTGCTGCTCAAGCTCCGGGTATCACCCAGCCTGCGGTGAAAATGGGCGAATCTCTGCTTTTCCCTGCTATATTTATTTATACCCCCTAAAACAGAACCGAACCACAACACACCTGAACGGTCCAGGTAGATGGCCCGCACTTCACTACTGCTTAAACTGTCCGGCTTCTCCGCGTCGGCACTGTAATGGGTAAACGTTTCAGCAGTGGGGTCGAACTTATCGACTCCGTCAGCAGTTCCTAACCAGAGTTTTCCTTCCCGGTCCCGGCAAATCGTCCAGACTTGATCACTGCATAAACTGTTCGGATTGCCCGGGTCGTGCCGGTAGTGGGTAAAGCCCCCTGTGCGCGGATCAAACCTGTCTAATCCACCTCCGTAAGTGCCTATCCACAGTATACCCTCACGATCTCCGTAGATATTTAAGATGAAATCGTTACTCAAACTTTGGGGATTGTCAGGTTCATTTTTATAGTGGCTGAAATTCCCTGTACCCGGGTCAAACTTGTTCAACCCGCCACTGTCGGTACCCACCCATATTATCCCGTCTCGATCTTCATAAATGGCCCGTACCTTACCTACGCTCAAGCTATTGGGATTATCCGGATCATTCCGGTAAAAAGAAAAAATTTCGCTAACAGGATCAAATCTATTCAGCCCACCCGTATTGGTGCCGATCCATAACAGACCGGAGCGGTCTTCGAGAATAGTGAAGATATCGTTGTCATTCAGGCTGTTAGGGCTGCCGGGATCAGCTCGATAATGATCGAAAGTACCTGTCCGGGGATCGAACTTATCCAGTCCGCCCCCCTCTGTTCCTATCCACAAAATACCTGCCCGGTCTTCGATGATATCCCGGATGGAATTGTGACTCAAGCTATTGGGATTACCTTGCTCCGACCTGTATTTGACAAAATCATAGCCATCATATTTATTCAACCCCACTCCCGTTCCGAACCATAAGAATCCCTTGCTGTCCTGCAAAATGCACAATACGGTACTCTGGGAGAGACCATCTTCCACCGAGAGATGCTCGAAATTGATTTTCTCTTTAATCCCGCCAGGGTAAAGATTAGTAAAGGCGCTGAGTCCTACCCAGAAAAACAAAATCATAATCCCGGCGCATCTTTTTTTCATACAGAAAGTATAGCAAAAGAAATCAAAAATGCAAGCACAAACACAATGTTCGATGTTCAATGGCTGGCGCTGAAAGCTGGATCCCTCCCCCCGCACAGCGGCTAAGAGGGTGGGGGCGCAGCGCGGACATGGATTGTATCCATCCAGGGCTTTAGATTCAAAACCGGTTTAAAAAAATTCATATAGAGAATTCCTGAGAAAAAATACCGGGATATTGAAAAAAGATGAAAAATATTGTAAACTATATTTTTATCACCTTAAACTATACCGGGGCCTAAAAATGAACTCAAAAATAAAGGGCAAAGCAAAAGACGCCATGTTTCAAAAAGAATTAGAGATTGCCGACAAAGCAGGGGAAATTTGTAATAAGACCGCTGTACCGGCGGAAGAGCTGCGGGAAGAATACTCCTTCTTAAGCGGGCAATATAGAAAATCGTTATCGGAAATGATAAAAATTACCCGCGTAGGAGATATGAATTATAACAAATTGATGGTCGCAAACGAAAAAATCCAGGAACAAAAAAACGAACTTGAAATTCTGAACCGGCAGCTTCGGGATATAAATATGGCCAAAGATAGATTTAATTCTATCATTGCCCATGATTTGCGAAACCCACTGCAGTTCTTGCTCTTTTCCGCCGATGTCATGGAAAACACCTATGGGAAATTAGGAGATGAAAAGGTAAGAGACTTTTCCGAAAAAGTATATCTAACTGCCAAAAGAATGTCCGAGCTCCTGGAAAACCTGCTGCATTGGTCCAGGTCCCAGTACGGGGATATCGAATGTCATCCCCGGCCCATCGATTTGTATCTCCTGGCGCAGGATAATATGGAATACCACAGCGGCAGCGCTGAAAAGAAACAAATCAACCTGATATTACAAATCACGAAGGATACATTCGTTTATGCGGACGAAAACATGATAAAATTGGTATTCAGGAACCTGATCGGCAATGCAATCAAGTTTACCCCCGGCGGCGGCAGCGTAACGGTATCCGCAAAGAAAACCGGCTCTATAGTCGCTGCATCCGTCTCCGATACAGGCACCGGTATCGATGTAGAAGACCTGGATTCCCTTTTTAGATTCGGGAGCGGCTGTATCAGCCGGGGAACCGAAGGTGAAAAAGGCTCCGGTCTCGGGTTAGTGCTGTGCAGGGAATTCGTGGAAAAAAATGGCGGTGAAATCAAAACAAAAAGTAAAGTGGATGAGGGCACTATATTTGAATTCACCCTGCCCAGCCCCCCGGCAGGGCAGAACTATTAGTTTTTATAGGAAATAAAATCAATAGGGAAATGAAAGTCTTCACCCAATTCTTCCCCGGTTTCGAAGATATCCTCGTCGTTTTCTTCATAATACCAGTTCACGTAGACACTGCCGCTCGATTTATGATACTGCTCCAGTATCTCGAAAATATCGAGCAGGCACTTGGTAGAACTGGTGTTAATATAATTTAAGCTGATATTCATGACGATTTTTTTATTGATTTCGGTAATATAATTTTTTATCCAATCGATGACCGGGCCAAAAAAGTCGAGAGCATTTTCAGGGTATGAAGAACCGGCCATCTCCAGTATACCGTTCTCTTTGTCAAAATTAATTGCCATAGTGTGTTTGGTTTTTGCGAGGTGCAGGTTATCCATCTTCTATCTCCATCTCCTCATCGATTCGCACAGATAATACAAGAAAGGAATTGATTTCGCCAACAGGGGTTGCTTCGTATATAATTGGGTGATTCGACTTACGGGCGATATCGATTAATCCGATACTTCCCCCTTTTTTCCCTTTGGCACGTTCCGATGTAATTTGTTCCTTATAGAACAGTTTCAGTTCGTCCTGGTCCATAGCGTTGATTTTTTTGCAGTGCTCGATTATCGCGGGAATCGATTCTTTCTCTACCAGGTTGCCTGAGGTGATCGTATAGGTACCGCTAATCTCTGTTACTACGATAATACCGGCTCCCACATCGGTAGCCCGGTCTTTTAGCTTAACCCTTTCGGCTGAATAATGAGCAATATTCTGGGCCATTTCAACAAAGGTGGAAAATATCCTTTTAACTGTTTTGGCGTGACACGATTCCTGGGCGAACTTGCTCCTTATTAATCCGGCCATCCCCACCAGCATATCCTGGGATATAGCACCCTGGAAATCCAGCACTATATTACGCTCGAACATCTTTTTATAATACTCTAACAATTCCAGTTTCGGCATTTTATCCTCATTTTAGCCTTCCCTAATTTTTAAAATACTATTGTATCATATAAAATAAAATTTTCAAATATTAAATTGAATTTTTCTTAATAATTATTACCGGAAACATCCCAGGTGTGGTGAATCCTCTCCCGGGGCACAAATAAAAAGGTGCGAAGAGGAAGATCAATTCTTCCTCTCCACACCTTTTACCGTGTATCGGGACAAAATATCGAGCCTCGCCGCCGGCGACCGAACTTTTGTTGGTCTAAACACGATGTTTTCGCCACTGCTGCGAAGCAGCTAAATGTGTCCCCACACAGTGGGGCCTTATGGGTTCCCTGCGCCGCAGGGTTAAAAGGTAAAAATCCAGCTATTCTGGAAACGCAGGGATTTCTGCTGCGCTGTGTTGAAATAATCGGTAATCCAATTGGAGATTTCTAAGCCGATCTTTAAGGAGGGGGAGAGTTTGACTACAAAATTACCGAAAAGAGTGGTGTTCTTAGCGCGCATGCCGGCTAATAGAGTGGCATCATCGGGGTCGTCCATGCCATAGCCGAAACTAAATGATAACTTAGGCGATAGGGCTGCCTGGGCATTGACGAAATACCCTTTAGCTTCGATTTCGCGGTTGGTAATGGTATTGATGTTCTGCACGATGCCGCCGAGAAAGGCTCCCAGGTTCTTGCCCTGGAAATATTCGGCAACGATTTTGAATTTGGCGAAGGCCAGTAAGAAATCCACATTGATCGAGTCCGTAGTATAATTAACCAAACCTTTGCTTTCTCCATAGTGGGCGGAAAAACCGAGCTGCAGGCTGGCATTGGCGCCCAACCCGAATTTAGCCCCGATCCTGCCCTGGAAAGTGGGCATACCGGAAGCGATGCCGTCGTTAATCCCGTCGCCGTCATAATCAGCGGTAATAGTCCGCATGATCCCGGCCTGGAGGGTAAAGATGTTTTTCCCGGTTTTCCAATCCTGCCTGAAACTCAACTGCGGACGGCGGTAGCCGATATTGCCCGAGCCCCAGGCCACGGTGTAATTCAAAGTGGAAGGGAACAAGGGACTGATGATGTCCGAAGTCTGTCCGGCAATAATAGAAAAAGAACCGTTAGAAGCCTTTAAAAAGGCATGGCGCATAAAGTTATAGGCTTTGTTCTCCGGTACGCCGCTGGCGTGAAAATCCACTTCGACTCTGCCGGTCACGTTAAATTTCCCGAAGCTAATACCTTTCAGCTTTATACCTAAGCGAGTCTGCCTGGCGGTAAGATAAAATATACCGTCGGAGTTGCCCGGGTCTTTTGCCCATAAAACGTAGTTGCCGTGAGAACCGGCGCCGGTTTCATAAATGGCATCTAATTTGACATAGCCGTAGGGTGTGACCGTGGTTTTTTCGCCTGCCTGCAAAACAAAAACAGGTAGGCAGAGCAGTAAAAGAACCGGGGCAAAACGTTTAACTATTTTCATTTATTTAACCCTCCTTCTTGATCGCCGGTTTTACCAGGGAGATAATACCGGCTGCCACGAGACAAAGGATTCCGCAGATGGTGAAAGCCAGCGGGAAGTTCTTCATGTCGCCCAGTTTTCCACCCAGCATGGGACCGAAAATACCGCCGATGCCGTAAGCCAGGAATACCCAGCCATAATTTTGGCCGATGAATTTGGTGCCGAAGGTGTCGGCTGTGATAGTGGGGAAAAGGGCAAAATTGCCGCCGAAGTTAAAACCGATCAAAGCAGCGCCGAGATAAAGAAATGCCGGAGTATCAGCCATCCATTGGAATAAAATGACAAAAATACCCTGGCTGGCCATCATCAGGATGATGGAGAGTTTGCGGCCTAATTTGTCACTGATAGCGCCCCAGGCAATCCGGCCCAGGCCGTTGGCAAGAGCAAAGAAAACAGCCATGGCTGTACCGGCAATGGCACTGGCCGCCACCGGGTCGATACCATTCTTCTGCAAGGCTTCTATGGGAAAGAGTTTCATCAGGCCGATACTCATCAGACCGGCGCTGGCCCCGAATACGAATGTTAATAAAATCATATAATATTGGGGTGTTTTCAGCATTTCGCCGCTTTTAAAATCAACCGTACCGGCGGCTGTGGAGGCGGTTGCTTCCGCTGGGGTATAACCTTCGGGCTTCCATCCTTCAGGCGGAAACTTCATCCATATGCCGCCGATTACCACGGCCACTAAGAAGACAATACCATAAATGGAAAAGGTCTTACTAAGCCCTTGAGTGGCAATCAACTGCCCCCAGGAACCGGCCAGCTTGACCCATAATGTTGCGCCAAAACCGAATCCGGCAACAGCCAACCCCGTAATGAGACCTTTTTTATCGGGGAACCAGCGCATACCCACGGCAATCGGTACTACATATGCAAGCCCGATACCGGCGCCGCCGACTATGCCGATAAGGATGAACAAAGCGGTAAAATCCGTTCCGCCCACCAGCCCGGCAAGAATATAACCGATGCCCAGGACAACACCACCGGCCATAGCTACCATGCGGGGTCCTAATTTAGGCATTATACGTCCGGCCAGGACCATAATAATGGCAAAAGTTGCCAATCCCGCCGCAAAAACACCCTGGGTTTGCGCTTTAGTCCAACCAGCTTCTACCAGGGGTTTGGTAAACACACTCCAGGCATAGATAGCGCCTAAGCAAAGTTGAATAATAACTGCGCCTATAACAACCATCCAGCGATTCATTATTTTTTTTTCTGACATTTTTTTCTGTTCTGACATTTTTAGAAAACCTCCTATTTGTTGACTACAAAATGTTTGATGTGTATGAAAAAATGCCCGGTAAACCGTCCGGCTTACCGGGCATTTTATATTATTATCTTGTAAAAGTTTTTGCTTTTACTTATCACGTTCCGTTTTGTTCTTTCGATAAACGATGACTCAGTGATAATTAATTACAATTTTTTTGCATCTTCTACCAGTTGCTCTACTACGGTAGGATCTGCCAAAGTGCTGACGTCACCGATCTTGTCGGATTCGTTTTCAGCGATCTTTCTCAGGATACGGCGCATAATCTTGCCGGAACGGGTTTTGGGCAGGGCGGGAGCGAACTGGAGTTTATCAGGTGTAGCAATGGGGCCGATCTCGGAACGGACATGCTTGACCAATTCTTTGCGCAGGTCTTCGCTTTCTTTGGCGCCTTGAACCAGGGTGACAAAAGCATAGAGGCCCTGTCCCTTGATCGAGTGGGGCATGGGGGCAACAGCAGCTTCCGCTACCTTTTCGTGGCTGACTAAGGCGCTTTCGACCTCGGCAGTGCCGATCCGGTGACCGGAAACATTAACAACGTCATCCACACGTCCCATTAGCCAGTAATCGCCATCATCGTCTTGACGGCAGCCGTCGCCGGTGAAGTACAGGTCGTTGAACATGGTGAAGTATACATCGATGAAGCGGTCATGATCGCCCCACATGGTACGGAACATACCGGGCCACGGTTTTTTGATGCACAGTTTGCCGCCTTCGTTGGGGTTACATTCAGTGTTGTCATCTCTCAGGATAACCGGCTCTACGCCGAAGAAAGGTTTGATAGCTGAACCGGGTTTCAAAGTATGAGCGCCGGGCAGCGCGCTGATCAAAATGCCGCCGGTCTCTGTCTGCCACCAGGTGTCCACGATGGGGCATTTGCCTTTGCCGATGATGTTATGATACCACATCCAGGCTTCGGGGTTGATAGGTTCGCCTACGGTACCGAGAGTTCTGAGGCTGCTCAGGTCGTACTTATTGGGCCATTCTTCGCCCTTGATGATTAAGGCGCGGATAGCTGTCGGAGCGGTATAGAATATGGTAACTTTGTACTTTTCAGTAATCTGCCAGAAACGGCCGGCATCGGGATAAGTGGGAACGCCTTCGAACATCAGGCTGGTGGCGCCGTTGGCCAGGGGACCGTATACGATGTAGCTGTGACCGGTGACCCAGCCGATATCGGCGGTACACCAGTAAATATCATCCTCATGACAATCGAAGATGTACTTATGAGTCAGGGCAGTATGCATCAGGTAACCGGCTGTGCTGTGCAGGACACCTTTGGGTTTGCCGGTAGAACCGGATGTGTAAAGGATAAACAGGGTATCTTCCGCATTCATTTGTTCCGGTTCACATTTCTCGCCGGCGTCGGCCATTAAGTCATGATACCAGAGATCGCGTCCATCTTTCATATCACAGGGTTCGTCGTTGCGCTTATAAACCACTACTTTTTCGATGGAAGGAGAGGTTTTTAAGGCGTCATCGGAAATATCCTTTAAGCGGATAAATTTCCCTGAACGTAAAGACACATTGGCGGTGATCAGGATTTTACACTCGGAATCATTGATCCTGCCGGCCAGGGAATCCGCACTGAATCCACCGAAAACGATGGAGTGAATAGCGCCTATCCTGGCAGAGGCCAGCATAGCGATCGACAATTCAAGCACCATGGGCATATAAATGCAAACACGGTCGCCTTTTTTTACTCCCAAAGATTTTAAAACATTAGCGAACTTACATACTTCTTTGTGAAGTTCCGCGTAGGTTAAGGACTTGCTGTCCTCTTCGGGTTCACCCTGCCATACCAATGCCGGTTTATCCTTAAGAGGGGTTTTTAAATGCCGGTCGAGACAATTGCAAGTGATATTCATCACACCATCTTCAAACCAGGTATGTTTAATAATCCTCTTCTCGGTATCCCAGGTATACTTGCGGGCAACTGTCGGTTTCTTGTACCATTCGAGCGTCTCCGCCTGTTCGAGCCAGAACCCATCGGAATCGTTAACCGAGCGTTCATACATCTCTTTGTATTTTTCTGCGTTGATGTAGGCACGGTCAACAACTTCTTTAGATGGGGGGAAGGTTCTTTCTTCTGTCATAAGCGAATCTGTTGAAATCGCTTTTTTTTTCTCATCTGTCATTTTATTATACTCCTTAGTTGTATTTGAAAAAAAGTTAACGGATTAACAATTGATCTTGTTTTGTAAGTATATATTTACCACAAAATCGTTAAAAAGTCAACCTAATAATTTAGAAAAAATAATTCCGAACCCGGCTCCGGGCTTTTTTCTCAAAAAGCCTATCATAAAAGGGTCTTGGGGTTCATTCGTTAAAGTTTTCGACAAACCCGCGCTGCCGTAAAAATCCATCGAAACCCCCGTCATGCGGTGTTTTTGGCCCTACCTGGATTAGCGCCGCAGCATTGAGAAAAGTTAACGGGTTAACAATTTATTCCGGGTATCTTGCCGCGGGTTTCCTGTCTTCCTTGTCCTTTCGCGAAGCGGCTAATAGGGTGCCCCCGCCGCGGGTCGGGAAGCGGTTTTTAGGCTAAGGTTATGCCACAGCGGCTATTTTATAGACTATTTCGTCCCAGGCACTGCAATTTTTTATCACCTCTTTCATCCGAGTTATAAAAATAATGCGGGTTTTCGAGGTGCGCAGCCGGGAGGCGTCGATTTCGTTTATATTGGTTTTAACGAAATCGAAAGGAATCTTGAGCAGATCCGGGAAGCTGGCATATTCGAACAAACGTTTTAATTTGAAGGCATCCGAGGCATTCCCGGTATGGTCCCAGAAATATTTATCTAAGCCTGCTTGTTTTGCCTGTCTAAAGAGCGGCGATTCTTTTGTCATGCTGTAATTATACCAACCCCGCAAACAAAAATCCAGCGCAAAATATAGAATCTTATATTAACCGCATAGATCATCCCGAAAAAAAGTTAGATTCCGCTGCACCCAAAACAGATATTTCCAATAAATATTTAGAAGCTTCTCACTTTTTCGTGGAAACTTCTAACCGGATGCGTGGGATTTCCAAATCCGGGATAGAAATTCCGGTTCTAAGGCCGTGCTGTGGGGCGCCGCTCATCGATCATTGGTAATTAAACATTGATTTATTGTTGACAGTTGGGGAAAATTATACTATAATATAATACGAACAAAAAGCGAACACCAAAAGGCAGGTAAAACATGAAAAAAAAGCCGGTAGAAATTTTCGCCGCGGTACCAGGAGGGCAACCGGCAATACCGCTCTATCTCAGTTTGATTCCCGCAGGTTTTCCCTCTCCCGCCGATGACTATATCGACAGGAATTTAGACCTGAACGAATACCTGGTCAAACATCCGGCGGCTACTTTTTTCGTAAAAGTAAGCGGCGATTCGATGATTCACGCCGGCATCGACAGCGGGGACATCCTGGTGGTTGACCGGGCATTGGAACCGCACCATAATAAAATAATCGTTGCCGTGGTAGACGGCGAATTTACAGTGAAACGCCTGAAAAAAACCGGGAACCGGGTTTTCTTAGTCCCGGAGAATAACCGCTTCCCGGTTATGGAAATCAAAGAGGGTACGGTTTTCGAGGTTTGGGGCGTCGTCACCACCGTCATACACAAAGTTTAAGGGGAGACAAAATTATAAAATGCTGCTGACAGAAGATTTTAAACCCAAAATTTTTGCCCTGGTAGACTGCAACAGTTTTTACGTCTCCTGCGAGCGGGCCTTTGCTCCTGCTTTAGAGAACCGGCCGGTTATGGTTCTTTCCAATAACGACGGCTGCGCCGTTTCGCTTTCCAAAGAAGCAAAAGCTTTGGGCATTAAAGTGGGTACGCCCCTTTTCCAGGTGGCCGATTTGGTAAAAAAACACAACATCCAGGTTTTTTCTTCCAATTATGCGCTTTACGGGGACATGTCCCGGCGGGTCATGGAAACCCTGGCCTGGTTTAGCCCGGAAATCGAAGTTTATTCCATAGACGAGAGTTTCCTCTTATTCGACGGTTTGGATGTAGACTTAGAAAAGTACGGCAAGGTCATAAAAAATATGGTCCAACAGCATACCGGCATACCGGTTTCCGTAGGTATTGCCGCCACCAAAACCCTGGCCAAACTGGCCAATCGTTTAGCCAAAAAGTACCCCCATTATGACGGCGCACTCAACCTTTTCGGCGAACAGGACATCGACAGGTTCTTGAAATTAGTAAAAGTCGAGGACGTGTGGGGCATAGGCCGCCGCTATACCGAGAAATTAAATCTTTACGGCATCGAAAATGCCCTGCAATTAAAAAATCTTGCCGACTACTGGGTGCGCAAATATTTAGGCGGTATCGTCGGACTGCGTTTAGTTGAAGAACTACGCGGTTTTTCCTGTATCTCCTTAGAACAGTCGGCCCCCAAAAAACAGGAAATTATGTGCGGCCGTACTTTCAGCAGGCCGGTGGCGTCGCTGCGTCAATTAGAAGAAGCGATTTCTACTTATACTACCCGGGCAGCGGAAAAAATAAGAGCCCAGGGAAGCAATACCTCTTTAGTTCACGTATTTATCACCACCAACCGCCACAAAAAAAACGAACCCCAATACGGGAATTTTGCCGTTTATAAACTGCCGGTACAGACGTCTTTTACGCCCGGGATCATTCGCTGCGCCCTCAAGCTGCTGCGTATTATTTTCAAACCCGGTTACAGGTACAAAAAAGCCGGGGTAATGCTTTCCGGGTTGGTGCCGGGGAATGAGCGGCAGCTTAATCTTTTTTGCCCGAAGCCCTCCGCCAAAAGGGAGCAGTTGATGAAAGCGGTGGATACCATTAATTCCCGCTGGCGGCGTAATATGATTCATTTAGCGGCCTCGGGTATAAAGCCGCGCTGGGCAATGAAGCGGGAGATGCTTTCCAACCGTTACACAACTGATTGGAACGAGCTTTTAACTATACAGATATGAGTTATGAATTATGAGTTATTAATTATGAGTTATTAATTATGAGTTATGAATGATGAATGATGAATGATGAGGGGCGATCTACGATTACTACGAACTCATTTAACCACGAATGGACACAAATAAGCTGCTGTTTGTCACTTGTAATTTGGGATTTGTAATTTGCATTCTAAAAGCGCCGGCGCTGGATGCCGGCCCCGGCATTTGTCCCATATAGTCCTATCCGTCCTATGCTTTTAGCTGGGGCTGAGAGCCGGGGCCGGTTTTTTTTGCGCGATTAAAAGAAAAAAAATTTTTTTGTTGAAAAAATTGTGCTAATTTTATAAAATTATACTATTATAGATAACTTAAATGACAGGTAATTTAAATGTGGCAGGAAAAAAATATCCGTAATACTGAGGCGGGCGCGGGCCCGCAGCACACGAGTAAGAGGTGATAAAATGAAAATATCCGTTCCGCGAGAAGAGATAGAACGCATCATGAAACAGTATGAATGCAGCGAAGCCCGGGCAATAAAATCATATTTAGATGCCCAGGAATTGTCCAAAACCGTAATGGAAGAAGAACTCAGCCGACAATTGGGCGCCAGGAAAGATCAGAAAGAACGCACAATAACGGTTTACACTCCCCAGCAGATCAAAGAACATTTAGACCGCTATGTGATCAGCCAGGAAGAGTATAAAAAGAGATTATCTATTGCAGCGTCTTTCCATTTCGCCATCATCAAGCATTTAGAAGAAGAAATCGAAGATACGGGAGTGAAACGTTTTCGCAAAAAGAACACCTTAATCTCCGGGCCTTCGGGAAGCGGCAAGACCTACTGCGCAGAGGTATTGGGAGATCTACTGGAAATACCCACCCTGATCATAGACGCCACCGATTACACTGAAGCAGGATACGTGGGCAAAAGCGCGGACGACATGATACGGGAGTTGATCGATGTAGCGCCCGGAGCCGATCGCCAGGAACAGGCGGATTTCATCAGCAGGTATGGCGGAATTATTTTCGTTGACGAAATAGATAAGAAAGCCAAAGACAGGCAGTTGATAGGCCATGATATTTCCCGGGAAGGTTTCCAGCGGGCGGTATTAAAATTAGTAGAGCGTAAATATGTCTCCATCGACAACCCCATGTCCCCGGCTTCGCAGTTCAGGGAAGCAATGGACCAGAAGCGGGGATCAGCTCAACGGAAGCGTGAAAACATGATTAGCACTGAGAACATCTTATTTATCGTAGGCGGTTCATTCCAGCGGCCCCACAATGATCTCGAGAGCATCGTTAATAAGCGGCTCAAACATGCCGGCGGCAGGATCAGGGAAGACGGCAGTTTTATGGTTATGGGTTTTGGCGCCGGTAAGCCGAAGAATAAGATTAGCGCCATCCGGAATCGTTATAAAGAAGCCAACGCCGACGATTATATCAGGTTCGGACTGATCCCCGAATTGGTAGGCCGGATTCCCATCAGGAGTTATGTCAACCTGCTGTCCAAGAACGATCTTATTCGTATTATGCGGGATACCGAAGACTCCATCATCCATCAATATACCATGGAATTTAAGGCCTTCGGCATCGATCTTCTTATCGAGGATGAGGCCATCGAATATATAGCCGAGTTAGCGGAAAATAAAAAAACCGGGGCTCGAGCCTTAGTCAGCGTTTGGGAGAACATCCTCACCGATTTCCAGTATGAGCTGCCGGGTTCTAATTTTAAGGATTTAGCGGTCACAAAAGAGTTGTGCCGCGCCCCGAAAGACGCTTTATTAAAAATGCTGAAACGGTCGCCTTTTGCGGATTATGCAGCGAATTTCAAACAGGAATACGGCATCCGTTTAGTCTTAGATACGGATGTGCAGGATTACATAGAGAGATATGCGGCAAAGCATGAACTCCAGGTATCGGAAGCCTTAAAGCGACTGCTTCAAGGCGCATCTGCTCTTAACTATATGAATATTACCGACAAATTCAAAATAACCCTGGAGATGTTGGAAAACGAAAAATATTTCGATAATATTTTTGCTAAATGGCACCGGGAAAGAAGTAAGGAACTGGGGCAAGAGAACCGGGAGCAGGAACAAGCAGAGCAGGGAGGAAAAGGGAATCAAGAAGATAAAGATAAAGATAAAGCGCAGGGAAAAAAAGGATAAAAAAAATAGAAAAGATAAATTCAAAGTTTTTGTAGGGGAGCTTCTCGTTTTTTTAAACAAAAGTTTTGTTCAAACTTTTTCAAAAG
>JAGLSW010001166.1 GCA_023135565.1 Candidatus Aminicenantota bacterium
GGCAGGGCCGCCGGAGGCTAATAGGTTGGGTGCGCCGCACCCCCGCCGGAGGCAGATGCTCGAAAAGCTGCTATTAATACGATCAAGCGGTTATAACTCTTTATTCCTTCCCGGATGCCCTGGCTTTTCAAGTAGGCGTCATTGACTTTTTCTCCTACTTTCATCAGCCAGCCGCGGTACTGCGCCCAATTTCGATAAATCGCTCTTCTATCCGCCTGGATGCCCGGCGGTAGTTTTTTTATAAGGTCTCTATATTCCCCGGCGGCAGCGCGGTACAGTTCGGCGGATATATGAAAAAAGTATTCCAACCGGCCCGAATACCTGATCAGCGGATCGTCCGCCGTTATGCAAGCAAGGTAAGCCAGGAAATTGGCAGTCCCTTCTTCGGCGAAACCGAAGCCATGGGCCATTTCGTGAGCCATACAGAAAGGTATTTCCGAAACCGTAATGTCTGCCGGGATATAGCCCGCCCCGGTGTATGGGAAATAGACGCCGCTGACCGCGAAACTCATCAACAGCCCGGCGGGTTTGAACTTTCGCGCCCGCACCCGGCCCGGGGTTGGGTAGGTCATGGATTCCAGCACTTTTTTCAGGCTGCCGCGGATTTTGTTTTCTAAGTTCTTCGGCAGGGAGCCGGGACCTAACGCCGCTTGCCCTGCTCCCCGGATTTCCTGCCGGGCAGCGGAGGTGGCCTGGAAAGCTTTTCCGGCTTCTTTCCTGATGGCTGTAATATCTAAAGGCACGGGTTTTATATCGAGATGGGTTTCGATAGGCAGGCGTTGGTAATTAAAGCCCCACAGGAAATAAAAAAAGAAGACCAGCGCCCCGAAAAAAGCGCCCAAAGTTAATACAGATTTAAGCAGCCGCATCCGCCAGGCCCCACCACGTGGGGAGGGGTTAAGGACCGTCTGCGCCGTCGTCTTTTTTATGATTTTGCAGAGCAGGAAAAGTACAAAAAGACCCGCTGCCGGGTAAATAACTGGAAAAGGGAGCAGTCCGAAAGTATAATCCAAAAAGAAGCGCACAACCTGGAAAATTCCTTTGGAATAGATGTTTTCGGTTAGCTGGGGGTTCAGGCTGAAGAGGAAGCGCAGCAGGAGTGCGAAAATTCCCAGGCCGATCAGGATTATTTTAGTTTTAGAAGAGCTTATAATTTTTTTTGTTTCGTTTTTCATCATGCTGCCGAAAGAAACGCTAACCTTTTATTATACCATGTGGTGTTTTGTTTCAAAAGTTTCCGGTCGTTTTTTTCGGGCCAGGTGAGAGAAAAAAACTAAAATTTCGACTTTTCTCTTTACATATTTTGCTATATCTTATAAAATATAACTATGATAAAAATTGGTACTTTGAATGTAAATATTGTGAACAGGCAAAAATGACTGATACATCTATATCGAAACCAAATGAAAAACCGGGAAAGAGTGGGGGTGCAAAACGATCATTTTCTAAGTTTTCTATAGAATTGTTGCCACTTATTTTTTCAATCATTGGATCGATTGCTTCAGTTATATCTATTTGGGTGGCACTTTCTATGGAAAAAGCAGTTTATATTTCTGCTACCCTGACGGCAATTTCTTTTGTTATCTTTGTTTTCTTCGTTATCTCGACTATCGCATTTATAAAAATAAGAAGAGATAAGTTTAAGAAAATCGATATAGATTACCTGGATAAAGAAGGCTTAGAGAAGGCGGAAAAAAATTATCTGAAATTGGTGAACAAACAACCGGGAAATGTCGATGCAATAGAAAAGCTTAAATCGATTTATGAAAAATTAGGCGAAAAAGAAAAAGCAAAAGAACTTTATGACCAATTATTAAAAATATCGGGAGAAAAAGAATACGAGAACAACCTATCCAAAAAAATCACTTTGAGCCAACTCGAACTTCAAGACCTATATTTCTTCGCCGATCTCGAATGGATATTCCAGCCGCGGATGAATGTATTATTGGGCAAAAATGGCTTCGGAAAAAGCTATTTGCTGCGGCTGTTGGTTTTCCTGCTGCAAAAAAACGATGATGTTTCCGGTGATTTTTTCAAATACAGTCGAAACAATCCCCATGCTGAACTTAAATTAGACCGGGATAATAAAAGCGAATCTATTATTCGCGGGAAAATACTATTCGAGGAATCCATAGGCAAAGTGCCGGTGTTGGCAATCCCGGCAATGCGCTTCGTAGATAAATCGAAATCGGAATTCGGTCCTGCTGAAGAAGACGAAGCCGATTTAAAACACCACGGCGCTTATCACTTCCTTTATCAAAAGTCCCTGGATGAACTGGTAAAAAACTTTATCTATCAACTCTGTATTAATTACCTGGATGCGGGAAAAAGCTTCGATCTGCCTATTTTCAGGCTATTACACAAAGTTATCGGCGAACTATCGGAAGACGGATTTAAATTTCACAAGATAGAACCCATCGGCAGGGCGCGCTTCAAAATCGATGTGTTAACCGAAGGTAACGATAAAGCTCTGCCGCTGCAGCAGGCTTCCCAGGGCACACTTTCAGTCCTGGCCATCTTCGGATTAATCTATGAATACTTAAAAGCTCTTTACCCCCGTTTTGACGGGGATGAACTGCTCAAGCAGCCGGCTATCGTCGTTATAGACGAATTGGATGCCCACCTGCACCCGGCCTGGCAGCAAAAAATCATCCGGCTGCTGAGGGAGAATTTTCCCAACGTGCAATTTTTTGCCGCGGCCCACAGTCCCCTGGTGGTGGCAGGATGCAAAGAGGGAGAAGTCGCAGTATTGAGAAAAGAAGAAAAGGGCTTCGGCGTCCAGGTATTCGATCACGACTTTATCGGTTATGAAACAAAAAAATTATACGGGCAAGTCTTTGAAATCGAAGAAAAGGATGAACTCTATTTGAAATACCTGGCCATGTCTTTCTTTAAAAATGAGATCGAGGAAAAGATTAAGTATTTAGAGGCAAAACAAAGGAAGAAAGCTCTCTCTAAAAAAGAGGAAAGCGAATTGGAGCAGCTTTATGATGATAACTACTACGTAGAAAAGGCAGAAGCACTGTATCACAAGCAGATGGAAAAAACCAACTTACTGCTGGAAAACAGGAAGCTAAAGAAGAAGATCAGGGATTTAGAGAATGGGGGCCAAAAGGGCACCCGGGATATTAAATAAACATGCCGAATAAAGAGGAAATAAAAGAAAAATTGATCGATATCCTGGCTGACCACAGCGTCACCGAAATCAAAAACGAGAACGGAGCAATCATAAAAAACGCATTGGGAGCAAGCAATTATCGACATGCTGCCTCTGATATAGAGATTAATCTTTTCTTGGCAAAATTAAAGAAACTCAGGGACACTTTGGATGGCGCGATAAAGGGAAAAAAAGGTGTCCCAGAGGTGAATGGATGTATCTTTTTGCTCCATAATCAAACAGGAGAAAAAAACGAACAATCCTATAACGAAGAAGATTTTACCCTGTTAACTAAACTGATAAAAAGGGGTATATATAAGAGATGGAATAAAAAGCAAAAAGACCGTTTCGATACTGTTTTTCACATGCTTGCTCATTGGAAAGATTATTTTCTTTCTTACACCAATCGAAACCTGCACGATACCAATGATGATTTCAAAGAAATTATCCCGGCGGTATTGGGCAAGGATTTCTATAAAGAGAATAAGGACAAAACCAACTGTGTCCCCCATATCATTGTTCATTACTTAAAGCAGAACAATTTAGAAGGTTTTTTCGACAAGGACGAGCTAAAATGCGGCGATGTCCTCGAAGATGAAATCATTAAATATTGTACATCTGTATTTGCTTTTGTTCAACTGGTAGAAATGGCGACCTTTAAATATGAAAAAGATAAAACCAATTGGTGTAATTTCGAGATAGCGAAGTTTGCGGATTGGACGGAAGAAACAGGATTGGAGAATTATAAGAGGTATTTCTTCATTTTAACGGAAGCAGAGGTTTTGCCTGCCGTGCTCCACGGCGATCATGAAAGTTGGAAAAATAAAATTTTTGAACGTATCTATATTAATGATTTAAGTATATTAGAGAAAAAACAGATAAAGAGAGAAGTAAGGAAAATTGCAGTCGAAATTGCTAAAACAAAAAACCGGATTCTGGAAGACTATTACTCATAAATAGATTCCCTTAGTCCCTAAAATAATATCCGTTTTGTTAAGCTGTATCCGTATACATGTAATGGTATTATGGTATAATCCGGGCACACCAAAAAAACTCACGGAGTTATAAATGTCTAAAATTAACAAATTGCTAATCTCGAAATTTTTTGCGCTGCTGCTGGCTTTCCTGCTGCTCTACGGGCCATACGCCCATGGCGACAACGTCAAAAACCTTTTTAAAGCCGGCCTGGAAGCCTACAGCCACGGCGCCTATAAAGCGGCGGTGGAAAAGGGCGAACTGCTGCTGAGTATAAACGAAACAATCGACTCTGAACTCAAGGCAAAGGCTTACCTGCTGATAGGCGCCGGTTTTGAAAAATCAGGCCGGTTAGATGCTGCCAGGGAAACTTTCCTAAAACTAAAGCAGATGCTGGATGAAGGCTTAATCGTCAGAGAACCGCGGCTGGACCAGGTGGATACGGCTTCACTAACTGCTTACCGGAAAGTTTTTGTAGAGGAATCGTTTTTTCAATTTAAAAAGCCCACCGCAGTCACCGAAATAATGAGAAAAAATGTAGTGCAAGCCCCGCGCAAAAGTATCGCGCAAAAAGAAAAAGAAAAAAAGAAGAAAAATTTCCCCTGGCTCATCGCTGTAGGGGCTGTGGTAATAATCGGCACCGCGGCGGTGCTGCTGCTGACCCAGAAACAGAGCAAAAGAAGCACCGACCCGCCGTCGATCGAGTGGGTGCGGATACCCGCCGGTGAATTTTTGATGGGCGATAATTTCAACGAAGGCGACGCTGACGAACAGCCGGTTCATAAAGTCTACTTAGACGAATACTATATTTCTAAATATGAAATAAATCGCCAGGAATATTATGCCTTTTGCAATGCCACGGGTAGATTCTTTCCTGACGGGCCTGGGGGGAGTGTCGGTATAAGTGAGCGTGCCGTATATTCGATCTCCCGGGGCGATGCCGCCGCTTTCTGCCAATGGCTATCTTTGGTAAGCGGGGAAAAAATCGACCTGCCCACGGAAGCCCAGTGGGAGAAAGCCGCCCGCGGCGATTTTCAATACCGTTATCCCTGGGGCAACGAACCGCCTGACGACACCCTGGCGTTATATGGGGGAAATGCTTGGAAAACATATTACGGAGGCCGGTTCCCTGCCGGGGCGTCACCTTACGGCGTCCAGGACATGGCAGGCAATGCAGCGGAGTGGTGCCGTGACCGCTACAGCGGCACATACTATTCGGTCTCACCGGCCAGCAATCCAACCGGGCCAACCACAGGGACTTCTTACGTGGTCCGTGGGGGTTCTTATAATAGCAGCGCCTCCGGTATCCGTTCAGCCAAAAGGGAATCCCGGGATGCCGGTTATAAGGCTATCGACACCGGTTTCCGCATCGTGAAACGTTAACCGGGGTGCGGCGCACCCACCCTCTAAGCCGCTTCGCGGCAGGGAACGCTTTTGATTCTAAATTATAAGAAGTTTTGATTAAACTTTTTCAAAAGTTTAGCCCCCGGCAGGGCCGCC
>JAGLSW010001167.1 GCA_023135565.1 Candidatus Aminicenantota bacterium
TTTTCTCCTTAAAGCAACAGTATTGCAGGGCCGCCGGAGGCAAAGTAATTTCATAGTATAGTAGTTACCTAATCGGAAAGTTTTGCCACTTTCTGGCAAAATATTTTTTTGCAAGACTGGAAAGGGTTTATTATAGAGCATTTACAGGCCCAAAAAATATTTTCAACTTTTAGCTTTTTGGTTCCGGCTTGTCCGGGTTGTGCTAATGAGAAATTTTTTCAGTTGATTTTTTTTGAAAAAGGGTGTATATATTAACTATGCAGCATATTGAGAATATTAAAAAAATCATCGACGCACACAAGCAAGAGATAATGGAGAAATACTATGTCTCTGAAATCGGAGTTTTCGGTTCATATGTCCGGGATGAACAGGAAACCGGAAGTGATATCGACATCCTGGTGTCTTTTAAGAAGCCCATCGGTTTTATCAAATTTATGCGCTTGGAATTTTATCTTTCCGAACTTTTAGGCCAAAAAGTAGACCTTGTAACGAAAGAAGCATTAAAACCGAACATCGGCTCACTGATTTTAAAAGAGGCCCAGTATGTCTGATAAACCGAAACGCAAAAGGGTATATAAAGACTACCTGAATGACATAAATATATCGCTTGAAGAGATTCAATAATTTACCTCGAATATGAGTTATAAAGATTTCTTTCTCGATAGAAAAACCTCCCATGCTGTTGTCAGATGTTTTGAAATTATCGGGAGGCTGTAAAGAAACTACCTGTAGAGATCAAATCAAAATACCCGGAAATCCCCTGGCGTGAGATTGCCGGTATGAGAGACAAGATGGCTCACGAATACTTTGGGGTAGATTTAAAAATTGTCTGGCAAACAATTGAAGAAGACCTTCCTTCTTTTCAATCATCAATAAAGAAATTAATCGATGAGGAAGGGATTATTTTTTAGAGCCGAGGAGGACGTCCGGCACATGGGGCAGGGCCAGCCATTGGCCGATCTTGTTGTATGAACGGCCTATTTTTTGACCTAAGTCTACGGCTTTCTTTAGGCCGGAAACCGTTTTGCCGAGAGGAGTCTCTCGATCGTCCAAATCTTTTATGAAGCGGCCCAGTTTATTGAGGGGTTTGTTAAATTTTTCTTTGTCGCTGCCGGGGCCTAATTCGTCTAAAGAATCGCCGATTTTATCCAACTTTTCTTTAAGCCCTGGATTCGCTGCCGCCAATAAATCTTTTAACTTTTCAAAATCGCCCTGGAGATTAGGCAACTCGATGCTAAGATTCTGCTGGATAGTGATGTTCGTTTGACTCTTGTCTATAATCAGGGTTTGCTTTTTTTCCGAATTCATATATACATCGCCATGAACAACACCAAAAAGCGCTTTACTCTCTACCATACGATTTTCCGGCGTTACGAGGCCGTTCAACAGTTGGCTGACACTGTCTATAGCGCTCACCTAAATTGACC
>JAGLSW010001168.1 GCA_023135565.1 Candidatus Aminicenantota bacterium
CGGCTGCTCTCGCTTTCGCTGAGCATGTTATAACGCCGGTCATAGGTATAAGACGAACTGTTTTGAACAACCCTTTCCCCGGTGCCGTAAGTAGTGTTGGCAGCGGTGACCAACCCGTTCTTGTTCAAGGTATAATTGGCACTGTAAGACATGGGCGAAATCGAACCCGATGAACTGCTGCTTTCCGAGGTCACTTCGTCGTGTTTATTGTAGGTATAAATGCTGCTGTAACCCTGCGAAGAAGAATATCCTGTCAGGTTACCCACTTCATCGTGAAGGAAAATTTCTTTTTCAAAAGGAGAAGAAACCGGAAAAACCGGGGTCGGTGCGTGCGAATGTTACAATGTTGTTGAAATTGTCGCTTTGTAGTATAATAATTGTATGAGACGAGAACGAATTACTTATCGCGGTGCGTATCACCATATCATGAACCGCGGCTATGACGGCAATGACATTTTCGAAGGCGATCAAAAGAAAAGCCAATTTCTGGATTATCTTGAATGGGCTGGAAAGCAAATGAAAATTCGCCTGTTTGCCTATTGCGTGTTGGATAATCATTATCACATGGTCCTGGAAAACTCCAGCGGAAGATTGTCGGATTTCGCGAAACTACTGAACGGTAAGTACGGCATGTATTACCGTAAAATGGTTGGCGGCAAGGGATACGTGTTCCAGGAGCGGTTCAAATCCACCATTATTGAAGATGATAGCTACTTAATCCGATCCATCGATTATTGTTTGCAAAATCCTGTAAGAGCGGGTATTGTTCCTCGTGCCGAACATTACATTTGGTCCAGCATCCAGTCTTACTTTCAGATTCACAACCAAAATAAAAGCATTGTAGATACCGAATTTGTCAACCAGTTATTCGGGAGCAAGGAAGTGCTGCTGGATGATCTTGAGAGATTTGGAAAAAAACAATTGTTCGTCAAGTTGACCAAACATGGTGAGCTATTGGGCAGTGAACGTTTTTTGGAATTGGCGTTAGAAAAACATAACCGTCGGCAGCGTCCATCCAGCCAAAGCAAAGGTGTTAAAAGAAAAGACGAACGTTTCTTTGAACCGGTAGAAAAAGTATTTTGGGAATTCAAGAATATTCGTGGTGTCGTTCCTGATGACATCAATACCGGAACCTGGGAAGGAAAACGGCTGCGGGGCGAATTACTGGTAAAGCTCAAAGACAATGCCGGGTTAAAATACAAAGAAATCGCTGATATGAGTGTATTTAGTGATTTAAGTTTTAATTCCCTTCGAGGTCTTTATCGACGAACAAAAAAAGGTAATCAGGAAAAGTAGAATTGAATATGAACGCAACATTGTAACATTCGCACTCACCGACCCCGCTTTGCAAAATAACCCGTATTGAAAAAAAAGCCCGTTTATACTATACTCTTTTTATGATAAAAAAAGCAAAACGCTATTTTAATACTTCAGGCCCCAATATACTCACGGAACACTACACCCTGAAAAGAGAAAATTTGATCGCCAAAGGAATCGAACTGGTAAAGAAAAAAAGATACTTCACCATCTGGGCGCCGCGGCAAACAGGCAAAAGCACCTATTTCAGGCTGCTGGCCGTCGAATTGCAAAAAAAAGGGTACCTGGTCGTTCACTCCAATGTGGAAAACTTTAAAAGCGCCACGGAAGAAACGTTCCTGGAATTCCTTGTCAATGAGTTCCAGCGGCATACCGGTATGCGGATACCTTTGGCTCATCCGACTTTTTCCTATTTTTACGACCAACTTTTGAAAATAACAGACCGCAAAATCCTTTTGATAATAGATGAAGTGGAAGGTTTGAATGAAGAGATATTCGGCCAATTTCTTCATACTATCCGCAACCTCTATCACTCCAGGACCGAACACAGCTTGAAAAGCGTTATCCTGGTGGGGGTTTCCAATATCGTGGGAGTGGTGCAGGATAATGCCAGCCCCTTCAACATCGCCGATAACCTGGAAGTGCCCTATTTTACCGATGAAGAAACCTTCGAACTGCTGCACATGCACGAAGCGGAAACAGGACAGTTGTTCAACCGCGGCGTCAAAGAAAAAATATGCGCCGTTACCGCCAACCAGCCGGGCCTGGTCAACGGTTTCGCCTACAAGTTAGTGGAAAAAAACCCGGCCAAAGAAGAAATCGACTATAACGATTATCTAAAAGTAGAAGATTGGTACCTTACCGAAGCCATCGACAAGAATATTTCCAATATTATCAACAAAGCCAAACAGCACCGCCGTTTCGTTGAGAAACTCCTATTTACCGGGGAAAAGCAGCCCTTCAGGATTAACGACGAAAAAATAAAATTTCTTTTTTCCCAGGGCCTGATCAAAAAAGGCAAAGACGGGAACGTGGAATTCTGGGTGCCCATGTATAAAAAAGCGGTCTATGATGCCTTCTATCCTTACAGCAATGACGAAATTAAAGAACAACTGCTGGAAATCAACCTGGGCCGGTTTTTCATGACAGCGGACCGCCTGGATTTCGATAAGCTGGTAACCGGGTACCGCACCTATGTCAAACGGCGGGGGTTCCGTTATTTCCGGGAAAAAGATGAAAATGGGCAGTGGAAGCAGATCAAAGAGGCTGCCTTAGTTTATAGTTTCGAGTCTTTTATCCAGACCCTGCTGCAGGTGTTGGAAGGGAAAAGTTATTTAGAACCCCACAGCGGCTTAGGACAGAGCGATTTAATCATCAACATCGGGGGCAGGGAAACTGTGATCGAATTTAAGATATTCCGGGACCAGGTCCGTTTTGAAAAAGGCAAAAAACAGGTAGCCCACTACGCCAAAAGCCTCTCGGTAGACGAATGTATTTACCTGGTTTTTATTTCCAACAGGTACGAAGAGTTGGGCCTGAAAGATGAAGTGCAAACTATAGATGGAGTCACCGTCAGGTGTTACGTTGTTTTTTACGACGAAATCAAAGATTTTTAACCCGGATGTCTGCTAAAAAAGTGTGATATATTGATTATACCGGTGCATTTATGGTATAATAGACACTACAAAGTAGAAGGTGTAAAATGTCGGAAAATGAAAAACAAAAGTTAGAGAGCTTCCCTCTCGAAGAGTATATAAACCGCAAAAGATTCGGCTCGAAATTTTGGGTTAAGTTTACGGTTTTCGCATCTATTCTTCTTCTTGCTTTTATCTTTAAGATCAATGTCTTAGACAAAAGCATCGCCCCGGAAGAGCTCAAATCAGCTGTCGAAATTTTCGATATCTCCAGCCACTGGATAGAGACTGAGAAAATCGATGAAACTGATTTTAAAGGGATTCTTTTAGTACCGGAGATTTCCTTTCGTGTTAGGAATAAAGGTAAAAAGGAGTTGAAGCATATGTTGATGCTGGGAGTTTTCCGCTTGTTGAATGCGTCGCGGCCCATGGGTGAAGGGTATAAGATGTTATTTAGCCAGCCTTTGGTACCCGGCAAAGAGAGTGATAAAATAGTTTTAGCTTCGCCTTTCGGTTATAAAGCCACCTCCAAAAAGGCTTTTGAGAAGAACTCCAGGAGCTGGCGTAGTTCCCAGGTCGAAATATATGTGAAATCCCGCAATTCAGGGATGTTGTTTATACAAGAGTTCTACATCAACAGGAAGATAGAGGGTTTGGCCGCGGAAGTAAAAGTGATTTAGAGGCAAAAGTGTTCTTGCCTCCGGCGGCCCTGCCGGGGGCCAAACTTTTGAAAAAGTTT
>JAGLSW010001169.1 GCA_023135565.1 Candidatus Aminicenantota bacterium
AGAGATTGCCCATATTAACCTGCCTTTAGAAAAATATAAAATTCTTTGAATGCTCTCTTTTCTAACGCTGAGAATCCCGGTGGCAGCCTGTTCGAATATAGTAAACAGTAACCTCATGGCTGGGGTTTCTTTTAAATTTCCTTTTTCTTCTATCATTTTTGGATACTCTTTTTAATACCCTATTTTTATCCATATGAGTGTAAATGTCAAGCCCTAAAACAAAGAAAATACTGGAAACCCGGCGATAACCATGATATAATTACCCCCTGGCACGGGGAGTCCATGAGGGGCTGCCTGTGAGTACCTGTACGCCCGTAGTAGCGAGAAAAAAATGAAACAAATTTTACGAGTTTTTTTTATTTTGGCGGCGCTGCCGCTGCTGCTTAGTGCCGGGAAAATCGTCACCCTGGCCCCGGCGCTAACGGAAATCGTATTCGCCCTGGGTAAAGGAGAGCAAATCGTCGGTAATACACAGTTCTGCGATTTCCCTGAAGCAGCGAAAAAAATCCCCAAAATGGGGGCTAAATTAGATTTAAACCTGGAAGTTTTAATCGCTGCGCAGCCTGATATTATTTTTCTTTACCCATCTTATTACAAAAAGGTAAAAATTCTGCGGGAGCGCTCAAAATTAGTAGTGGTGAATCATGCCACGCTGCAGGGGTTATACGATTCCATCGAAATAATAGCTAAAGAACTGCAAGTAGAACAGGAGGGCCGGGTACTGTCCGCGGGGATAAAAAATACCCTGGCGGAGATCCGCCGCAAAACCGCAAATAAAAAAAAAGTAAAAACACTCTTGATCGCCGGTAGGAATAGGGATCAATTGCGGAATATGTACATCATCGGGAAAAAAGATTTTTTGAACGATATCCTGGAAATTGCCGGGGGGATTAATGCTTACCGGGGGAATATAGAATATCCCAATATCTCTATCGAGTCGGTGGTCAGCATGAATCCTGATTTTATTATCGAGCTTTCGGTATTTTACCAGCAGTTAGATGAAGAAAAAGTCCTAACGCTGTGGGGGAAATATCCCATTATCAAAGCTGTCAAAAATAAAAAAATAAAAATTATAAAAGATAATGTATGGTTGAGGCCGGGACCCAGGGTAGGGCAGATCGCCGGGAAACTCTACCGCTTGTTCTATGAAGAGTAGCTCCAGTCCTCAGCCATCTGAGCCTCCGGCGGCCCTGCCGGGGGCCAAA
>JAGLSW010000117.1 GCA_023135565.1 Candidatus Aminicenantota bacterium
CGCTCACACGCTGCTTCTTGCGGCGCAGCCGCTTATAGGCTCCCCACGCATGTAGGGTGTAAAACCTCGAAAGCAGCGGCAGGTTTTTTTTTGATGTTTTTCTTGAAGTTTTTTCCCTTTTGTGTTATCAATAATGATTGCCGGGTTTACTCCTTTCAAACCCGGTAAAAATGAAATTGTAAAAAATGAGTATGATAAAACGAGAAAGAAGAATGAAAAACAAAGAAAATGTAACTCTCTTATTATCTATAATAGGATCATTAGCATCGATTATTGCCCTTTTAATGACCCTTTTTATGACCCCCGATTATATATTTGCGGCGCTTTTTATAGTCCTGCTTGTATTTATCCTAATACTGTTAAGACGCAAGGATGCTAAAAAAGACAAGAAGGCTCCATCACACAGTAAAATCTTTTCTGACTACAAAAAATATGCCCTCAATGAACACCGTTTCCTGCCCATGAAAGGCTTTGAAACCAACCTGAGAGCGCCCATAGAGATCGAGCAAATTTATGTCACCATGCGCGCCCATATCCAGTTTTGCGAATTTGATTACACGATAGAAGGCAAAAGAGAGTTGAGAAAAAAAATAGAAAAAGAGCAGTTGTCCGACTTAGATATTAAAGGGACTTTCCAGGCAGCCCAAAAACAAAAAATAAAAGACATCGTCATCTTAGGCGATCCCGGCTCAGGCAAAACCACGTTGTTAAAATATATCCTGGTTATGTTGGTCGAAGGCAGAGGCGAAGAGAAACTCGGCCTGGATAAGAATATCATCCCCTTCTTTGCTCCCCTGCGTAAACTCGAAAACCCGGAAAAAGAGAACTTCGTTGATTTTATTTGCCGGGTGTGCTGCGTTGGCAAGCATGCAGTTTCAAAAGAAGATTTTAAAAACCTCCTGCATCGAAAAGGGGGAATCATCCTGCTGGACGGCTTAGACGAAGTGGCCGACGAAAAGACGCGCATCAAAATTTGCAACTGGATAGATGAAGCCAGGAAAGAGTTTGTCAATACCCCTTTTCTAATCACCTCCCGCTTTGCCGGTTATTTGGGCGACAGCAAGCTGTCGGGCAGTGTGCTGGAACTCTCTATCCTCGATTTTACTCCTGGTGAAGTAAAAGCCTTCCTGGTGCGCTGGTTTGAGACCGTGGAAGTAGCGCTGCATCCCGGAGATAGTAATGAAGAGAGATGGCGTGAAAAGGGCCGCGAAGAAGCCCTTCAATTGTCTGATGATATAGAATCTTCCCCCCACATCAAAAAACTGGCGGTCAACCCGCTGATGCTTCAAATCGTCGCCCTTATCCGGCGCGACCGTGGCACAGCCCTGCCCCAGCGCCGTGTAGAGTTGTACAACGAATGTGTGAATGTGCTTTTAGAGAATTGGAACATTGCAAAGGGTCTGTCGGTATTACTCAGCGCCAGGGAATCGCGTAGGCTGTTGCAGCCGTTGGCGCTGTGGCTTCATGAACAGGAGGAACGCCGGTCCGCCCCACTGGAAGAGATTGTCGAGCAGTTAAAAGAACCCTTAGAGAGCCTGGGTAAATCGAGTATAGATACGAAAAAACTGCTATTCAACATCCGTGACCGCAGCGGTATTTTTTTGGGTTACAGCGAAAGCGAATATGGATTTGCTCACTTAGGTTTCCAGGAGTACTTAGCCGCCGAAGAGATCAGGAATTGCAACCGGATCGATCTTTTGATAGACAATTACGGTAACCGCTGGTGGCGTGAAGTAACACTGCTGGCGCTGGCTCTCGATAATCCCTCGATTATTATTCCTTTTATGGGGAAGGCTTTAGAATTAAAAGCTTTCAAAAGCGACATCACATTGGTTTTGGATGCGGTGAATGATTCGTTACTTAAGCCTTACGAGCCTTTTGTAGATGCGTTAAAAGATAATGACCTGGATATAGAGGTGCGTTTAAATGCAGTGCGTGTCCTTGACCGTATGGGAGGCCCCAAAGCGATAAGGGCGTTAAAAGAAGCCGTAAGCAGTGAAAATATCGCTCTTGCCAATGCAGCTTATTCCGCCCTTGAGTCATTGGCTGCCGCCGAAGGCGTCGAACCACCGAAGAAAGCCGAAGCCCCCGCAATACTTAAGATCGAGAAGGACGATACAGAGATGGTATTGATCCCGGAAGGCAATTTTATTTACGGCGCCCGTGAGGACGATAAAAAAGCATATGCGGATGAGAAGCCGCAGCAGACTATATTTCTTCCTGCTTTTTACATGGATATTTACCCTGTAACCAACAGCCGGTACTGCCGTTTTCTAAACGAGTTGAAGCCCGAAAATGAAGACCTGGAAAAGTGGATTAACCTATCCGGCAAATATGATGGCGAATATGGAAAAGAGAAATGCCGAATAATTAGAAAAGGGAAAGATTATGATGTTGAACGGGGTTATGAAAATTATCCTGTAATTTATGTGTCCTGGTTTGGTGCGGAAGCATATGCGAACTGGTGTGGCAAGCGTCTGCCGTATGAGGTTGAGTGGGAGAAAGCTGGTCGTGGCACGGAGGGCTCGATCTATCCCTGGGGTAACAAATTTGATAAGAGTCTATACAATTCGGAAGAGAGTGGTATTCGCCATACTACTCCGGTCAATGCTTACCCAAAAGGCAAGAGTCCTTTTGGTTGTATTGATATGGCAGGTAATGTGTGGGAATGGTGCGCAGATTGGTATGAGGATAATAATGATAAAACCGGCCCGGGACGCAGTCTGAAAGGCCCTGATGGGGGCTCCGCCCGCGTCCTGCGCGGCGGCTCGTGGATCCTCGATGCCGGTCGCTGCCGTGCGTCCTATCGCCTCTACGTCGTCCCCGGCGACCGCGGCCTCGACCTGGGCTTTCGCCTCTCTCTTTCTTTATAGGTTACCCCTTTCCACTTTACCCCTTTACCACTGTTTTTTACCGGCGAGGTTTGCACCGTCCGGCTGTTATATCATTTCGGGTCGTATCGAGGGGAGAGACGTGCGCAGAAGCGCAGCCTGCCGCACGTCCCGGCGCTGATTGCCCCGGCCCTGCGTTTATTCATTTCGGGTCGTTAGGGTGGCAGATGGGTTCGCCAGGGGAGCGCCGGTTCCGTGCGAACCCCGTGCGTGTTATTACCGTGAATCGTGTTGTAGTATTGCGGTTTTAGATAACAAAATGAATCGTTTGCAGAAGAGGGGTGAGCCGGGGCGCGTACTGCAGCGAACCCCGCGAAATTTTGGGAAGTGGATTGTTGCCTCCGGCGGCCCTGCCGGGGGATGCCCCCATTAAATTGAAGTTGGGAGCCGCGGCACACCGCACCTTTAAAAAAGTTTAATCAAAACTTT
>JAGLSW010001170.1 GCA_023135565.1 Candidatus Aminicenantota bacterium
TCTTGCGGCGAAGCCGCTTATAGGTTGGGGGGGACGCCGTCCCCCGCGCAGCGGCTCATAGGGTGCCCGCGCCGCGGACTTAGCAAACTTTCACGGAGTATTAATAAAAAAAAATGATTAGACAAAAAGGAAAAAAAATACAGCGAATAAGAATTTTTACCCAGGTGTTGTTTCTCGTCCTCTTTTTTTGGCTTTTAATCGGCGCCGGCGCCACCGCCACCGAAACCTTTACCTGTACAGATTATTTTTTCTATTTCGATCCCCTGCTGCTGATATTGAACTTCATTGCCACTCATACCATTAGCGCCCTCTTTTTGCTCTCCCTGATCCCGGTTGCCCTGACGCTCGTCTTCGGCCGGTTTTTCTGCGGCTGGGTATGTCCTTTCGGCGCTATCAACCAATTTTTTTCCTGGATTTTCAGGAAATCCCGGAAAAAGAAAGAACCGGTGGATAAAAGATTCTTAAAAGTAAAGTATGTCATCTTGTTGTTAGTATTGGCTGCCGCTCTTATGGGCACTCATATAGGCGGTTGGTTCGATCCTTTTTCCCTGCTTACCCGCAGTTCTACCGTGGTAGTTAGCCCGGCGGTCAACTACATGATGGAAAATTCGCTGAAAGAAGGCGCTGGGGATACCGGCATCTTGGCCAAAGGATTAAAACCCGCTTACGATTTCGCCAGGAAAAATATCCTCACCAACAAGCAGAGGGGATATGTGCAATCGGTATTTATCGGCGCGATTTTTTTCTTCCTTCTTTTTATGAATCTTTATAAACGGCGGTTTTTTTGTAATTATTTGTGTCCTTTAGGCGCGCTTTACGGCTTGATTGCAAAATTCAGTTTCTTCAATTTCAAAGTGAACGATAAATGTACTTCCTGCAAAGCCTGTGCTAAAAACTGCACCTACAACGGCAGCCCCTTTGAAGATTATACCAAAGCGGAATGCCTAACCTGTTTTAATTGTTTAGACGACTGTAAGTTCGACGCCATAGACGTGGTAATGGCGCCGCCCAAAAAAGAGAACCGCCCGGTTATCGACTTAGGCCGGAGAAAGGTTGCCGGTTCTATCGTATCCGGGTTGGTTCTTGCCGCCCTGCCCCGGGTATCTGCCGGGGTGCGTTCCAGGATTCACCGTTTTGTCAGGCCCCCCGGTTCGGTAAAAGAGAAGGAGTTTTTAGAGAAATGCATTCGCTGTGGCGAGTGTATGCAGGTATGTCCTACTAATTTTATCCAGCCTGCTCTTTTTGAAAGCGGGGTTGACGGCATGTGGACGCCTATCACCAATCCCCAGACCGGTTACTGTGAATATGAATGTTTTAAGTGTACCGAAGTGTGTCCCACCGAAGCCATCGAAAGACTGACTTTGGAACAGAAGAAAGAGTTTAAAATGGGAATTGCGGTGGTTGACCGGAACCGGTGTTATACTTACGCCGACGGTTATAATTGCGCCGTATGTGAAGAGCACTGTCCTGTACCGGACAAAGCCATCCGTTTCCGTGAAGTGTCCACCTGGAATTTCGAAGGCAAGTTAGTAAACGTAAAGCAGATATATGTAGTGCCTGATTTGTGTATCGGCTGTGGGATTTGCGAGAATGTCTGTCCCCGGCTGGACGCCCCGGGAATACTTAACACCGCCGAAGAAGAGCAGCGCGAAGCAGAATACTAACCCCACGGTGTGGGGAGCCTATGAGGGGCTGCCTATCGAAATACGAGAGTAGGGTGGTTTCTACTATCGCCTATACAGCTATGGCAGCCGGTCGTTTGTAGGCCCCAGGATGCGGTGCGAGGGACCTATAAGCTGCTTCGCGGCAAGGTAGTGCCTTTGATTTTCACTCATAAAAAGTTTTGTTCAAACTTTCTCAACCCCGTGGCACGGGGGGGCCAATGAGGGGTTTTCCTCAAGGCAGAAAAGCGTATCGCTCAACAAAAGTTTTGTTCAAACTTTTACAAAAGTTT
>JAGLSW010001171.1 GCA_023135565.1 Candidatus Aminicenantota bacterium
AGTGGTACTTCCATTAAAACAAGGACTAAAAAAATTCCATTACCATCTCAGAATTGTTGCCCCGCTCGATAGGGGAATTGTTAACAAAACTATAGTGCTCAGTAAAATTGACCCGTCTATTGACACACCGAGACACACGCATATAAAAAATTAAAACTCAGACAATTTTTAAGGCGATACTATAGCGGTAAAAAATGAGTCTTGACCCTTCTGCCGGATCCCCGGTGATCGCGCTGCCGGTTGACCTGCGTCCCGGTGTTCTTCATCCGGGAACAGAAAAATTAAACTCAATGCGTGGATTATTTATTTTTTCGTTCAGATTTGACCTTATAACAACCGCTGGCCGTATCGAGGCCGATAGAGTAAAAATAGTCGTTCGGGCGCACCATGACAAAAGGATGAAACTCAATCAATATTATACCATCATCAGGCTTAATCTTATGTTTATTTATATTATCCAAAATCAGCACATCGCAATCCTTAACCTGGGGGAATACGGTTTTAATGTCAGTTAACGAAAGTTCCGAAAAAGGCTTATCTACTATCTTTCCGCCTGAAAGCAGCGTCAAATCCCCGGCTTTTGTGTCGCTGAGATCGGGCAAATAAAACACTTTCTTTTCGGAAATAGGTTTCCCGTCTATAAGAATTTTACCCGGACTTTTTTTTCCGGGCCGAATCATATTTAACAGGTTATCTAAAAACCTTCTGTCGAGTAACTCCACGAAAAGATACCTGCCGTTTTTGGTGTTCAATTCCACGTCGGCTCGATGTTTTTTGCCGGGCAGCAGCACTTTATTAAAACGGTAGTAAAGCACAAAAAGAAACACAACTATATAAAAAAGCAGGATAAGTAAACCTTTCCCGGAATGTCCGGGGGGCTTGCTTTCAGCCCTGACAACAAAGCCCTTATTTTCAAACACCCGGCTAAATTTATTTAACGCGCTTTTGTCGATAAGACTTTGGATATAATACATTACCAGTTTTTTTTGCTTCATATCCGCGGTTTTATACATGTCGAAGTAAGCGCAAAATCCCAGGGAACTCATTTCGCTGCAAAATGACGAATAAAATGAAGTAGGGATAAATATCTTATTCAAATGGATTTTGTCTATCACATACTCGATCTTTGCCAGCATCTCTTTTTCTATATCATTAAGCTCAGCAGCATTATCCAGGTATTCTTTGTTCAAATCGTTGAATAATTGCTGTCGCTCATTATCTTTTGCATTTCTCATTTTTTGAACAGCACGAGTTTGAAAGTTGATAAACTTATTGAATTTCTGCAATTCATGTTTATATGTCGAGGAGTCGGGTGCATACACCTTAGAAAATATATCTTCTACCCAGCCCTGCATAATAAATATTAGGAAAGCCGATACGGAAATGACAACAAAGGCGCCAACGAACTTGTTCTTAAATGTGCCGGCTGTCATGGCAATGAGTAATATTAGAAGCATTACTAATGCCGATAGACCGAAATAGAGCAATACCAGGAAAACTTCCGCCCGGCTCAATTCGATGCCGTTACAGAGAAATAGAACAAATAAAATACACATCTGCGCAAATAAAACAACCAAAACATATATATACCTTGCCAGCAGGGTTTGTAAAAATAAGGTCATCTTTCTAAAAAAATTGACCGGGAAATTGGTACGCTCAGGACGAAAGGAAAACAGGAAGCCCAAAAGAAACACCGGGAAAGCTAAGGCAAATATTATATAGGTTGAAAGGTCAACTTTTCCGCCGGAGTCGTCCTTGCTGTGAAGGTTCTCGATCCCAATGGGGGAATTATTGTCGAGCACCACTCCTTTATTTTCTACTATGCTGTGTAGGGAATCGAAGGCCGCTGAATTGTAAAAAATCGCATAGAGCGGCGACGGCTTGACCCGGAATCGGAATATAAATGAGCCGATCATACCATTCTCGAGAAGTTGAATAGTTTTATCGAATTTCTTTTGTTCAAGGTTTAAAAATTCCTGGTCGCAGAGCCGCTCTTGTTCCAAATACTTACCGATCCCCGACCATATCACCGGCCAGGAAAGAACCATGAATACAGCAATTACCGATATTATTTTCCTGTTAAAAAGTTTTTTCGTTTCGTATTTAAATAAACTCATTGATTACACTCCATATATCACCCTCCTTTCGCGCTAATCCAGGTTAAATTTATTGACCGCTCTTTCTGGAGGTGGACAGCAATTAACGTAACCAGTACATGAATTTGTCGTGTTGCAATTGCATGAAGTGTAAGCCAACGTTGCTCCATGAATCTTATCCATTTGCTCGTCGTTAAGGTTTGACACCGTGTTTTTGTTAAGTTCTAATTTTTTCATTTTATACCTCGCTTATTTTTTTTTATAATATCGTCCGCATCTTTTTCGCCTTTATCGCCCCCGGCGGCTAAAGAATCTCCACCACCCTCTTCTTCAAATATATCCGCATTCCTCTCCCTGAAAACCTCAAAACTGGTCAGTGCATTATACAACACAGCAGGTGATTTATTTATCCAGGTCAGCAATTCCACCGCCCTACTATCAGACATTATCGCCTCATTAAATTCGATAGAAACGAACATCGACCCGCTGCCGTCTAAAAGCCAATTGGCGTTCATTCCAAATAACTCCCGCAATTTCTGCAAGAGACCTACCTGCGGCTGTACTTTCCCGGTTTCGTAATTCAAATACGCATGAGCAGATATACCGAGCTTTTTGGCAAACTCAGTCTGCGAAAGTCCAAGCGTTGATCGTACAGACTTTAACCGGGATGCGAATGTTCTTTCTTGCATTTCACAATTGTAACACATTTTCAACTACATCTCAAAAATTTTGTAAGTAACTATTTAGCTTTATGAAAAAATTGTTTGGTAAGGCGTGGCTACGTCCAGGAATAATTGGTCAGAAATGATTTTTTTAGTAGTTTATCTGAATTTACACTTGACAGATATAAAGTTATGAGATATAATGATTTCATGTCTATGAAGAATTGTGACATGCCGGGCCCAGACACAAGCAGCAGGATTCTCTTGCTGAATAAAAATATACAACATCTTGTTTTGGGAATTGGGGTAACCAACCACCTTGATTTTTGGTGGTTGGCTTCACTTTGCAATTCCATTCTTTTATTTTTTTTTTGGGCGAAGGGGAAACCGGTTTCCTTTTTTTTCGGGCCGGTTTCCCCACACCCGTTTTTTTATTCGCAGTCTTATCCAAAAAAAAATTTTTATAGGAGGCATATAATATGGCAGATTTAAAAGAAACACAAGAGTTAAACGAAAAAGTAAACGTCAGGTTTAAGCAGTATCGAGAGACAATGACCAAAGAATTCGGTTTTAGTTTTGCCGAATTCTGCAAAGAAATCGGCATCCCGGAGGAAAAATTTAAAGACTATGAAAACGGCGAATTGTGGCCCGACTTTACCGAGCTGCAAACAATCGGTCTTAACACCGGCGTAAATTTAAACTGGTTGGTGTATAGAAACGGCGGCATGTTCGGAGCCAGGGAAAAGGACATGGAGGAAATGATTCAGAAAATCGAAACCGACGAAAAAGGCCGCTATGCCGATTACAAAAGATTATTGAAGCTTATGCAGGAACCGGGAATGGAGGATTTGATTTTCGGTATGCAAAATGTGTTTTTGAATCTTGTGAGCACAGAGGATTTCGCGTCAAAGTTGAAAGAACCGGGAAAGCTTGAAGAAATGCTGCACGAAATCCCAACAAACAATGGAATATAAAAAAACTGACTCAACGCCGC
>JAGLSW010001172.1 GCA_023135565.1 Candidatus Aminicenantota bacterium
TCATTAAAACATGATCTACCGTCACACCCCGTTTTTCGCCGCCTTCGCGGTGGGATTTAATTTTTTTTGTACGTTTATCTTCTTTTTGTTGGAGGATTTGCTCATAGGATTCGAGTAGGTCTTCCTCGTCTAAGTCTTCCTCGAACAGGAGCACCGTATGCAAAAGCATGACCTCCGCGGAAAATTTTTCCGCTATTAATAGTGCAAAATCCGCGGCTTTATCTGAAAACTCGCTAAAGTCGATAGGTACTAATATTTTTTTGAATTTCATCGTTATTACCTCCTGCGGTTAAGTTTTTTCGTTTTTTTATCAAGTTTAGATTGTATCTGAAAAGTCATTAAGTTTCAATAAGCAGCGCGAAAAAAGTTGAAATTCGATCAAAAATGAACTATAATATGAACCGGAATGATTAGAAAAAGCGTTTTTCAGGTTTTCTCCGAGACTGCGACCGGGAAAAGAACCGCCTGGCGGCAGGACGTGAATTATGTCGAACATGTTCATCGATACCGCCATGTAGTGGCACAGGAGGCTGCAAAATGAAATCTATTACTATTCATGGCCTGGACGAGAGTTTGTATAAGCGGATCAGGGAAAGAGCAGCTCGCTCAGGGTTGAGCCTGAATAAAACGATTAAGAAGCTTTTAGAGAAATCCTTGGGCATAAACCGGGGCAAAAGGGAAACGCACCGGGATGATTTTTTGGACTTTTTCGGCACCTGGTCTGAAGAGGATTTAGCTGAATTTAACAAGTCGGTCAGTGATTTTGAACTGATCGATCAAAGTGATTGGGGATGAGAAAAATCATATTCGACACCAATGCCTATATCCGTTATTTAAACGGTGACACGAAAGTTTTAAATGTGTTAGCGGAAGCAGAGACGGTTTTTATGTCTATATTTGTACTGGGCGAGCTTTACGCAGGTTTTAGGGGAAGCACAAAAGAGAAGCAGAATAGAGAGGTCTTAAACAGTTTCCTGGAAAAACCGACGGTAAGTATTCTTGAGGCCACGGCAGAGACAGCGGAAGTTTTTGGTGAAATAAAAGACTCGTTAAAAAGAGCCGGTACGCCTTTACCGATTAATGATGTATGGATTGCCGCTCATGGCATCGAGAGCGGTTCTGTTATAATATCTTTCGATGCTCATTTCAAAAAATTCCCCGGTCTTCGTCTTTGGGACGAACTGTAAATTCTTTTTTAGATAACCGGTTTCGTCACGCAGTGCGTGACGATTTGAGTTGGCGGCATACCCCTCGGACTTATAATCCGGGAAAAACCTTATGTTTTAAAAAATCAGGTTTGCGCTTATTTTCCAAAAAATTTTGTGTCGATTTGTGTAATCCGGGGGCCATAACTATATTTGCTAAGACTGCCCGCCAGAGCTATTGCTATAATATTTATTTTTG
>JAGLSW010001173.1 GCA_023135565.1 Candidatus Aminicenantota bacterium
CCCCGGCAGGGCCGCCGGAGGCAGCCCCGCAGCGCATGACGTTTAATAGGAATTTTAGTGATTTCTTGCGATTGAAATATTATGATAAATGTGTTATATTTCAAACCTAAGCTTGCCCCCCTAACGGTGGGAACTTGAAAGCATTAATAAATTGTTGGGTGTTCCCAAAACCTTTGCTTGCAAAGGCAAAAGTTTGAAGACACCCCGGTACCTTAAGGAGAAATTAGGATGAAAATATTGGTAGTAGGCTCAGGCGGCAGGGAACACGCCTTAGTGTGGAAGATATCTCAATCCAGGAGGGTAGACGAAATCTATGCCGCACCGGGTAATGCCGGCATCAGGGACCTGGCAACAATAGTGGATATCAAAGCGTCCAACTTTATCGAACTGGCGGATTTTGCCCAGGAGAAAGATATAGACTTAACCGTTGTGGGACCTGAAATGCCCCTTTCTTTAGGCATTGTGGATGAATTTAATAAACGGAATCTTAAAATTTTCGGCCCTACCCAGAAAGCCGCCATCCTGGAGAGTTCGAAATCTTTTGCCAAAGAATTTATGCAAAAGACCGGTATTCCCACGGCGCCTTTCAAAGTATTTATTTCGCCCAACGAGGCCCTCGAATATTTAAAAGCCTCGTCCTTCCCACAGGTGATAAAGGCTGACGGATTGGCCGGGGGCAAAGGAGTTTTTATTTGCAATAATATCTCCGAATCGATAGAAGTGCTGAAAATGATTATGATCGAGAAAAAATTCGGCAAGTCCGGGGAAAAGGTGGTAATCGAAGATTTCTTAGAAGGCAAGGAGATGTCTTTTATGGTTGTCACCGACGGCAAGAGAGCGCTTCCCTTTGTTACTTCCATGGATTATAAAAAAGCCTTAGAAAACGATAAAGGGCTGAATAGCGGGGGCATGGGGGCCATATCTCCATCCCCGGTAATCGATGAAAATTTATACAACGACATTATGAAAACGGTCATACAACCGACTATCGAAGGGATGAAACGCGATGGAAAAGAGTTCCGCGGTGTTTTATATGCCGGGTTAATCATAACCGCATCCGGGCCTATGGCGCTGGAGTACAACGTCAGGTTCGGCGATCCGGAAACGCAGCCGGTGCTGCTCCGCTTGAACAGCGATCTCGTTGACATCCTCGAAGGTTCGGCGGACGGGAGTTTGTACGACATCCCGGTAGAGTGGGATGAGGGCGTTTCGGGCTGCGTGGTGCTCACTTCCAAAGGGTACCCGCAGAAATACGAAACCGGTAAACAGGTAATGGGTTTAGAGAGAGCAAAAGCCAAAGGCGTGGAGATATTTCATGCCGGCACAACTTTCCGGGATAACGCCTTGTATACGTCCGGTGGCAGGGTGTTGAATATATGCGCCAAAGCCCCCACTTTAAAAGATGTTATGAAAAAAGTTTACGATGCTATCTCATTTATCAGTTTTGATAATCTTAACTTTAGACCGGACATCGGGAGGTTGAAACAATGAGTAAAAAAATAGGCATTATTATGGGCAGCGATTCCGATTATCCTTACATGGAAAAAGGGATAAAGCTCCTGCAGGATTTTCAAATCGCTTTTGAAATCGAAGTAAGTTCGGCCCACAGGACGCCGGAAAGGACAGTCCAATTAGTAAAGAATTTTGAGAAAGAGGGCGTAGAAGTTATTATCGCCGCTGCCGGTGGAGCGGCTCACCTGCCCGGTGTGATTGCCGCGCACACGCTGCTGCCGGTATTGGGAGTGCCCATAGACTCGGCGCTTTCAGGGGTAGATTCTCTTTACTCTATCGTGCAGATGCCCGGCGGTATCCCTGTGGCTGCTTTTGGAATCGGCAAATCGGGCGGGTTAAATTCCGTTCTTTTTGCTTTAGAGATATTGGCTTTGAAGGATGAAAATTTAAAGAAAAAACTCGTTGAATACAGGACGGACCAGGAAGCCGGCGTATTGGAGAAGAGTAAAAAGCTGCGGCAAAAGATAGAGTCTCGATGAAATTTTATGTTGATTATTTCGGCTGCCGGTCGAACCAGGCTGAAATCCAGGAGTGGATACTGGAACTTGAGAATGCGGGATATATGCTTACTTCCGCTGTCGAAGAAGCCGACTTCGGTATTTTAAACACTTGCAGCGTGACGGAGAAGGCGGAGAAAGACATTTTCAGGTACATCAATAAAGTTTACCATAAAGCCGATACTCGCTGGGTGATTACCGGTTGTACTGTCTCCAAGGAGAAGGCGAGACTCCGGGAGCGGTATAAAAATTACTGTTTTTTCGATAATAAGGAAAAAGAGAATTTAGTCGAATCTATAAAGGAGTTATTCCCGGTTGAGGATAATATCGTTTATCATTCGGCCTTCAGGTCGCGTATTTTCCTGAAAGTCCAGGACGGCTGTAATTTTCGCTGTTCTTTTTGTATTGTACCTTCTCTTAGGGGCAAATCGCGCAGCCTGCCAATAGCCGAGATCGTAAAAAAAGCGCGTCATTATTCCGCTTTAGGTTACAAAGAAGTGGTTTTGACCGGCATCAATCTTTCTTCTTACGGTTATGATATTTTCCCCAGGGAGAACCTGCTGAATCTAATAAAAGAATTAAAGAAAATTAAAGCCTTAGAGTTTATCCGTTTGAGTTCCTTAGACCCCCGCTACATCAGGTACAGTTTTATAAAAGAGCTCAGTCTCATCAAAAAAATTGCCGACAGTTTCCATTTTTCTTTCCAGAGCGGCAGCGACCATGTTTTAAAGCGTATGAAGCGGGGCAGTAAAACCTTAGATTACAAAAAAATACTGGATCATTTTCACAGGTTTTTCCCGGAGGCTAATTTTGGGGCGGATATTTTAGTAGGTTTCCCCGGCGAAACCGAGAAAGAGTATCTGCAAACCTTTGAATTCGTTAAACAGGGCAAGCTTAATTATATGCATCTATTCCCTTTTTCCCCGCGCCGGGGCACGAAAGCGGAGTTAATGGAGCAGCTTCCCGTTCCGGTTGTCCGGGACAGGTTGAAAAAGCTAAAAGAGGTTAACAAGGAGAAGCGTATCGAGTATAGGGAGCGGTTTATAGGCAAGGCGCTGTGGGGCATATTGATCGAGGAGAAAGATAATTATTCCATGGTTATAACGAAGAATTTCCTGTCGGTGCGGGTGCCGCCTACTATGGGGTTTAAACGGAGGAAAGTCAAAGTAAAGATCCTTCGCGTTATCAATGAGAACCTGTGCGAAGGGGAAGTAATAAAGCAACCTGTCAGGCGCAGCCGGGTGCGCGCTGCCTCCGGCGGGGTGCGGCGCACCCAGCCTATAAGCCCCGGCTCGCATATCCCGAATCAATAGTCACAGGCATTTACGACTATTGCCCTTTAAACGCTTCCCCACGCAGTGGGGTTGAAAAAGTTTGAACAAAACTTTTGATACTTGAGAAGCGAAGACTTCTCCCCTGCCGCGAAGCGGCTTATAGGCTGGGGACGCCGTCCCCCCGCGCCGCGGGCCAAAACTTTTATTTAAAGGAGGTCTAATATGGCACAAGAAAAATCGCAAAAAAAACCGGTTATTTGTGCGGCCGGCGGTATTATTTTTCGGTCAACAGCCGGAGGCGGGGAAGTTCTAATTATTCACCGTGCCCGGTATAATGACTGGTGCCTGCCCAAAGGCAAGCTGGAGGAGGGGGAATCTTTTAAAGACGCCGCTGTCAGGGAAGTGAAAGAAGAAACAGGATACGACGTTTCGATTACAGGTTTTGCCGGCGCTGTCAGCTACGAAGTCGGGCAAAAACAGAAAGTGGTGCAGTTCTGGAACATGGAAGTAAAGGGCGAAAGCAATTTTAAAGCTTCCGAAGAAGTAGAAGAAATTAGGTGGATGGATGTAAACGGGGCCCTGAAAATCCTCGATTATCCTAAAGAAAAAGAACTATTGAAAAAGATTCACGGAAAACCGGGAAACGGGGTGTGACTAACTGCGGCGGGAGACCATTCCCTTCCCGGGGTGAACTTTATTATAAACCGCCGCTTGCCGCCGAAAACCGGGTAATTATATTAGAATTGCAGCCGGTAACTGATCTTGAGAAAAAAACTCTGTGAAGTTTGGTAGAACCTTTTGACTGCGGCGTCATCGCGCCATAATCCTGCCGGCGCGTCCCAGGCAAGCTTTTCATGCAGCGAACCGTAACCGATGTGAAATACCGTGCCCGGCACAAACTCATAGGAAGCCAGGATATCGGACATCACCTGGTCAAGATCGCTGTCGTACTGGATCAAAGCCCGGAAAAACAGGTGCTTATTGGGTTGAAAGGTGGTACGGGAGTAAAAAATATGGTAGTCGTACACATCCTCGCCGCTGCTTTTCCTGTCGAAATCGGTGTATTGGTAGTTAAACCTGAATGACAATGTCCGCAGCGGCTGAAAGGTCGAACCCACGGAGAAAGAGAAAAGTTTGCCTAAGAAAGGATCCACACCATCGTAATAAATATGATTCGCCCGGTTAACGAAAAAGTTGATACTCAGCCATTTGGTCAACTGCACGCTGCCGTTTCCCCAGAAACCGCCGGTATCATAGGTGGTTCCCTCCCAACTTTCATCATCCATGACATCCCAGCCTATGGTGAGCATCCCCTGTTTGATGAATTCGAAAACAACACCGAAATTAAGATACCTGTCCTCCAGGCTGGTGGTGTGATCGTAGAGGTAGCGGGCGGCTGCAACCGGCCTGACGGCTTTTAGCCAACCGGATTTTACGGCAAAGATAGGGATGAGGAATACCTGTATGGAAGAGACGCCGGTGCGGGAGTAAAAAGCCGTGTCCATCCTGAAATTTTTACCGTAATTTTCCAGGTCGAGGTAACCGACAAATTTTTTGGTAGAATATACATACCTACCGGCGAATGCATTTCCTTTATAAGACTCCCCTGTTTCGGGATCATCGGTAGACGTGCCGATAAAATTGGCGCGGATGGAATGGGCCTTGCCGAACCGTAGGGTGGTATCGAAAGCAAAAGCCCGGTTAGAAAAATCACCTAATTTTTTCCCTGTATATAGCATACCGATGTAATTATCACCCTTTAAACCGTATTTTACCCGGCCGATGCCGTAATAGGCGTTTTCGCCTAAATAAAAATTCTCTTCATCCTCGATCGCTCTTCCCGGCCATCGATCCGCGGCGGCTAACACACCGAAAGTAAATTTGCCCGCATCGCCGGTCAAGCGGGCGCCCCAGAGCGGGTCTACGATTTTCCGGGTATGCACCACCGTCCACATGTTTTCGTGTGAACCGGATAATGCGAAAATGTCGCCTGCTTCCATGAAAAAAGGTCGCTTTTCACTGTAAAAAATCGGGTAGCGGCGGTTGCGTTGAATCTGGAAAGCGTCGCTTTCCACCTGGTTGAAATCGGGATTAACCGCCACTTCCGCGGTGACAGCCGAAGTAATGCCGTATTTGGCGCTGAATCCCACAGCGGTGTTATCATCGGCAGCGCACCAATTTCCCGGGGTATCTAAGTCGCGGATGCTGCCGTAGGTTAAAGAAGGGATAAATTCCAATAACAATTGTTTGCGTAATTTACCGTAGACTGCTTTGGTGGTGGAGTTTATGGTCCCTTTGCCCGGGTCTACCTGCGGCCAGGCGCCGCTCATTCCCAACCGGCTGATGCGGCGCCAGAAGAGAATATTCATAGACACATTTTCGCCGTGTTTAAAGCGGATACTTTTTAGAGGAAGTTTTATCTCTATAGTATAACCGTCCTTTACTATTTTGCCGCCGCTGTACCAGACCCAGTCCGGGGCGCTGTTTTCGCCGGACGCAGGAGTGTTGTAAAGGTCGCCCTGCATACCGCTGGGATTCACGAACAGTTCATAAAGGCACTGTTTGCTGCCCAAAGGGTCAACCGCTACACCGATCCAGTCATCGTTAAAAATGGAATCTCTTTTAGTGATCGAGGTCTTGATTTTGTCCGGCTGGGTATCGTAACAATAAAAAGCAAAATAGATGTTGTCATGGTCATAGGCCAGCCATACTTTCGTGTCCTGGGGCAGCACCTCCCCATCAGTCGGATTATAGGTGATGAACGCATCGTCTACCGAGGCAGCGCCCTGCCACACCGGGTCATCCAAAACTCCGTCTATCCGGGGGGCCTGTTCCACAAAAACGGGGGTTAAGGTTTTCACCTTTTGCTGTGGAGCGGCTGCCGCAAGAGATAGATGCAGGAACAAAAGAACCAGGAGTACAATAATACAGCCACTGCTGTCATGTGATGCTCTTCTCAATTCATTCTCCTAAAATTAAAACACCCATTTAGTAATCTTCCACAAAGCTTTAGTAAACAAAGCGATTGACTTTTGTCACCGTCTACTATAATATACTCTCTTATAAGAAACTGTGTTTCCTGGTAAGACTTCAACCATATATTATACCTTTTTTTTCAAGCGGAGGCAAACAATGAGAAATTTTTTTTTTACAGCGGTATTGATTTCGGTTAGCCTAACTGCCGCGTCTGCCTTTGCGGCGCCGCCTCGAGGCAAAGTGGATGTGGCTAAAATGAAAAAATTCCCCGGATATTTATCTTTCTGACCGTTGGTTGTATACCTTTCATTATTTTGATGAGCAGGAAGTCTACAAAATCATCAAGTGGAAGATCATTCTTTGATTTTTTTGCGTCCGTCGTATTCTTTGCGGTAATAATAGCCCACGGAAATCTTGCGAGTTTGGCTGCGGACGTTTATGTATGGTCTACTTTTTGCCGTTGGCCTCCGTACTGTGACGATATTCCACGAAATTCTGGATCTTGTTTCTCAGCGCATCGGAAATCTTGGAAAAGCTGCTGCCGAAGGCAATCCGGTTATCGGACTCATGTTCCTGGACATGCTTGACTTCGACCTCTAATGTCGCTAAAGGACCTAAAGGCGGTGGGGTCTGGATATCGGTAATGGTTATCCGGTCTCCTACTTTTATAATGTCCTGCACTTTTTCTTTACCGCAAACAAAGCCGAACCCGCCGGAACTGACGCTGATAATGGAAACAGGCAGTGAGATCAATGATCCGGCATGGGTTTGGATAGTTGCACCAATGTTGTCTTTCAAGGCAAAAAATATCCTTGACGATTCTCGTCTTTCTTCTCTTTCATCGCTCATATTAATTATTCCCAATGTTAATTATAACCGACAAAAGCCCTAATGTCAAATGTCGTCGTGATTTTTTTTTTTTGGCGGCGCACCGGCCGTAAGCTGCTTCGCGGCAGGGTGGTGCTTTTGCTTCTCGATTAACAAAAGTTTTGGCCCGCGGCGCGGGCACCCTATAAGGGGTGTTGTCTTTGTCTTTTTTCTTCACATTTTTTGATTCCCGGCGAAAAATTTTTTTTTATTTGAAATTTTTTTTTTTTTGGGCTATAATTTTTTCTTATGATTAACTATAGGAGAAGGCGGCGATTGTTGTTCATGAGAGATGAACAAGATGGATACTTCTACATCTATAGGTCAAAAACCAGCACAAGACTAATACAGCCTGTGGCAGCCTGCGGGCGTCATTTGCTGTTGAGGTAAATAAAAGTTTAAAAAGGAGGACAACATGAATTTTAAACGAATCGTTGTTTTGGTCACCTGCCTGCTGTTGGCAGTAGTGATTAGCGGTCATGATCATTTTAAGGTCTATCTTGCCAAAAGCACCATGTTTAAAGACACCGAAGTGCGGCTTAAGGACCAATTCGATCTTAAAGGTAGTTTGTACAAAGTGACGGCGCTGGCGAAATTCGCCAACCCCGTAAGCAAGAACGGCAGCCGAATTATGGACCACAACGCCCATCTCACCTGGTATGCCATCGAGTTTGTCAAAGGCATGCCCCCGGCAAAACGGGTAGTCATCGTACAGAACCAGTTCGGCAAGCAGAAATTTTTATTAGGCAAAGCGCGTTTTCTTTTGCTGCCCACCTTGAAAATCAAGAAAGGGCATGTTTTCCCGGATAAGTTAGATCATTTCAAGTGTTATGAAATCCTGGAATCGAAATTTGAGCCGCGCAGAGTGAAGCTTACGGACCAGTTCAGCCGGGCGATTGTTTCTGCCTATGTGAAGAAGCCGCGTTATTTCTGTAATCCTGTCGCCAAGAACCGGGGCGTTATCAAGGACAAGCGTTACCATCTCACCTGTTATTATATGGAACCGAGAGAAGAGGTTGTCAACAGGAAGGTGGCTATAAGGAATCAGTTTGGCGCAAACAGGTTGTATGTCGGTAAAAGTAACATTTTGTGTGTGCCCACTAAGAAGATCGAATTCAAGGTAGTGAAGTAGCACCGGTTTTGCAGGGTTGTGCTTTAACAAAAGTTTTTTGGGGGGTTGAGGGGGGCGATTTTTCAAAAAAGCCCCCCTCACCGCCGGAGGCTGATTGTTTATGGGGGAATTTTCCACTAAATAAGGTGGAAAATTGGAACAGACGCACTGCGTCATCCGCATAGGGGGTGATTTTACCACCCCCTGGTTCCCCCCTGGGCGGCGCAGGCCAAAACCCTATATCGATGATAAAAGCAAATGATAACAAAGACTGCGCAAAACCCTCACTTTGTGGGAATTCCCACTTGGCAAACTTCCCACCCCGTGGTATGCTTGGTTTATTACGGAGGTACAAGATGACCGAACAAACCTTAAAATTGGATTCAAAAAACAGGGTGTCGTTATCTAAGTTGCTGAAATTCAAAAGCGTAAGCTCGGTAAAGGCATCGGTATTGGGAAATGGAGATATCCTATTAAAACCCATGGCCTCGATCCCGGCACGGGAGGTCTGGTTGTACCGGGATGAGGAGGCGTTGGAGAGTGTAAAAAAAGGATTGTCCCAGGAAGGAACAATCGACAGGGGTTCTTTTGCTCGTTATGCGGATGATGAAGCGTGATATTTAAACTTAGATTTACTCCTGAGGCTGATAAACAGTTAGGTGAATTAGAAAATAGCCCTGCTCAAAAAAAAATCTATAAAGCCGTCCTGAAATGTCCTGGTTATATGGAAACCAACCTAATGCATAATTCACTGCAAACCCATGAGTTTACTTCCTTGAAAAGTCCCAAAGGTGAGAAAGTTTTTGAATCTTATGCCCAGCATAGAACGCCGGGAGCTTATCGAATTTTTTGGTATTATGGCCCCAGGGAGGGAGAATTGACGATTGCGGCAATTGTTCCGCATCCTTAGTAAAGAAATTTATTTACTTGTCCCCGGCAGCCGCGGCTGCCGTCGCTGATTTTCCCGCCGGGGTCCGGGAGCGCTGCTTCGAGCTAATGCATAAGTTTCTTGATCTCTTTTTCAGTGAGACCGGTATATTTGGCGATGTCTTTTGTCGGCAGATCATCATTAAGCATTCTCCTGGCGGTTTCTTTTACACTCTCATACTTCCCTTCTTTGATTCCTTTTTTGATTCCTTTTTCGATTCCCTGTTCGATTCCTTGCTCGATTCCTTGATCGATCAATCTTTGTGCTAAACTGGGCATTATATCACCTCCTTCTATATTACTTTTTTCTAAGGTTTTCTTTAATTTATCCAGGGATATATCCCGGACATGAAAAATATACTGGAGAAAAAATACCACCTGTTCCATGTCATCGGTGAATCCTTTCTCATGCCAGAGATTAAATATTTCCTTTATGGTCTCCATATCATTATTAAATGCGCTTTTCATCAACACTAAGGAAGTTAATAAAAAGACGTTATCTTTTAATTCCCTGTTGTCCTCCGCCAGGAAATCCCATTCCCCGGTATCGAACAGCACATACCTGTAGTTCAATAAAAACTTTTTTATCTCATCATTGACTTTGAATTGATCTACAAATGACCGCGGAACTTTCCATTTTCCTTTGCCGTGATAAAAGATCAATGGAATGATAACTCGCAGTTCTCTTTTTTGGTCTACGTCTTTCTGCCACTCGAGGTACATGTATTTTAGCACCTGGACCAGGGGGTTCTTTTTGCCGGAGGATTTGTGTTCTAATAGGATATAAATGTCTGCCGGTGTTTCTTCCCGGCCCGTGGTTTTCATGACAGCTTTGACAACCGTGTCTGAAAAGTACCCTTTGATTTCGTCCGATACATAGCTGGTCGGGTCGATAGAGATGCCGGAAAAATCTATTGCCTCTTTGATTGGCTTCGGAAGCGCCATTTCTAAGAAAACTCTCAGGTTTTCAGGGTCGGAGAAAGTCTTTACGAAGACGTTGTTATGTACGTTGTGTATGTCTATCTTAGTCATGGTGTACTTATTATATTTTAATTTTCGCTATTTTTCAACTTTTTTCTCTCGGTAAATTTTATCCTCTACGCAAATTTCCCGCAGATTGACAAAATGCAAGATTAATATTACAATAGTTTCGAGGTGTTTATATGGAAACAGTAGTGATCGACACTGTGGTTGAAGATAATTTAATAAGAGTTCCGTGGCAATTTAATTACATGTAACACCGTTTTTCCACAATTCGTTTTCGCTCAAGTCCAGGTCATCATTCCAACTGATACCATACCCGCCTGTATCGACTTTTACCTGTTTGAAAAGATATTCGTTTTTTAAATCCCGGAAAACAGGGTTATCAAAGTTTCGATTAAAGTCGTATTTTTTTTGAACCCCATTCTCGAAGTTGACGACTAAAATGTAACCCTTATCTACATATACATCTTTAATCTTTGGATACATTTTTTCTACCTCATTATTTTAAACCCGGCAATTTTTTAAATTCCTTTGTCTCCCACATCTTTACTAATTCATTTTGATATTCCTCTTGCCATTCATTTATTAACCTGACTGCCCTCGACGGAAGATCACCTTCAGTCATTTCCAGGGTTTTTAAATGGAATACCCCATTATATTCTCCGCGCATCTTCGACTTCGATGTTCTTTAAGGATGTGGCGATCTGTTCAACTGTCTCACTGCTCTGCAAGCACTCAAGTATTAATCCTCCAGTAATCCCGGTTCCCCGGATAACGGGATTACCCAACATAATCCACGGGTCTACCGTAATTTTTCCTTCTAAATTCATATTGCCTCCAGGAATAATATAAAACTTTTATACCTTTCTGTCAACTAATTTTTTGCTAAATGTCCAAAACGCTTGACCGAAAAAAAAAGAATCTCATTAGAAGTGTACGAATGCTGCAATGCAAGACTTGATCTGTCCTTTGCCGCGGGCCGAATATTTTTTGAGATTTTTTTCTATTAGGGCTTGACTTTTGTTTACTTATTGTAGTATATTTTTTTATGGAGTTGGTCAGTTATATGCTTGGTGCTAAAGAAGTGGAGGTAGGGATGAATGCTTGATATTCATAATGAATGTAAATCATTTTTCTTAATATTTAAACGCCCGCGTATATTCGTCTTTTTGCTTATTTTATTTTCTGTGTTTCGCCTGACGCCCATGGCTAAACCTGGATCCCCAAAAAGGAGTCCCGGTGATAAATTTCTAACCAATTATACTAACAGCGACTATGATCATTATCCTCAGAACTGGGCGGTTATTCAGGATTCCCGCGGTATTATTTATGTGGGCAATACGGCTGGTGTGTTGGAGTTCGATGGAGTCACGTGGCGGGTTATATACGTACCCAATTGGTATGCGCGTTCTCTTGCCATCGATGAAACCGGTAGGATTTATGTCGGAGGTTTTAATGAGATCGGGTATTTGAGCCCGGATGAAAAAAGGACACTGGGATATGTCTCCCTGGTAGATCATCTCGATGATAAACAAAAAGAATTTTCGCATGTGAGAAGTACTCATGCAACAAAAACCGGTGTGTATTTTGAGTCTGAAAAATACATTTTCCGCTGGCATGAGGGGAAGATGAAAGTTTGGCAGGCAAACCATAAATTTATCGCTTCCTTCTACTGCCATGGAGAATTTTTCGTTCAAGAGAAAGGTATCGGTCTCTTAAAAATGGAAGGCGATTCTTTACAAAAAATACCCGGCGGCGGGGAGTTTCGTGATGTTGAAATATTTATGTTGGCCCCATACGATTCCGCAGGTAAAAAACTTCTTATCGCTACCCGGTCAAAGGGTATGTATACCTATGATGAAGGCGCTGTGGTTCCATTCCCAACGGAAATGGATATTTATTTGAAAGAGAAAAGGTTGTACCAGGGGATTCGATTGTCATCAGGTGATTTTGCCCTGGCAACATTGCGAGGCGGTCTGGTTATCATCGATCCAGGGGGCAAATTAAAACATCTTTTCGACAGCGCCTGGGGGCTGCAAGATGATGATGTGAAGAATGTGTTCCAGGATAAAAGCGGTAACCTGTGGCTGCCCTTGATGAACGGCATTTCCAGGATTGAATATGCATCGCCCTTCACTATTTATAGCAAGCAAACCGGTCTGAGCGGTACGGTTTTATCTGTCACAAAATATCGAAAAACATTATACGCCGGTACCAGCATTGGTTTATTCCGGCTGGCATCTACCGGTAAGTTCCTCCCTATACGGGGTATTTCCGAAATGTGCAGGTATTTGCTCCCGGCAAAAAATTCTCTCCTGGCTGCAACGGAAGAGGGGATTTTTCAAATAGAAGGGGGACAGGAGAAACAGGAGAATGTGCTTCATAAGGTCATCGAGCATCCCACTTCATTTTTTCTTCAGTCAAAAAAGGAAACAAACCGTATTTGGGCCGGGACACGCCGGGGATTAATTTCACTGCACTTAGATAAGAAAAAACGCCGCTGGGAATTGGAGTTGGAGTTTAAAACAATCGGTGAAGAGATTTGCTCGATTGTGGAAACCCGGGACGGCAGCTTGTGGCTGGGAACTTTAACGAAAGGTGTTATAAAAGTTGATTTCCCTACCGGCCTGGATAAGCCTATTGTGAGCCGGTATTATAAGGAACATGGCCTTCCCGGTAGTGAGGTTGATGTCTCGATGGCGGCAGGGCATGTGATGTTTGCCACGAAAAAGGGCATATTTCGTTTTGATAAAGAAAAAAAAGAATTTATCCCGGATAAGACTTTTGGTGATGAATTCGCGGATGGCTCGAGAGCTGTTTTTCGCGTAGTGGAAGGTAATAATAAGTGTACCTGGATATTTTCAAAGGGGCGTAATATCCAGGCTGTTATTCAACCGGGAGGCGCTGTAGTTCTCAACCGCAAACCTTTCTTAAGGATACCTGTCGCCACGGTGCATTCCATATATCCTGATCCCGGCAAAAAAACTGTCTGGTTTGCGGACAATCTCAATGGTCTTTATTGTTTTGATTCCACTGTTGAAAAAAATTATAATCAAGAATTTACCGCCCTTATCAGGAAGGTAAAATTGATTAACCGGGAGTTTTTAATTTTTGACGGGTATCGCGTGAAGAAAAACAAAATTATTAATGCGGATAATATCTATCCTATTATTAAGTATGAAGACAGGAATATTCGTTTTCAATTTGCCGCCCCATTTTTCGAGGATGAGGCAGCCACCGGATTCCAGGTTTTATTGGAAGGTTACGATGAAGATTGGTCGAAATGGTCGCCGGAAACCCAAAAAGACTACACCAATCTCGATGCCCGGGATTATATTTTCCGGGTGAGGGCAAAAAATGTCTATGGCAATATCAGCCGGGAAGATACTTTCGACTTTAAAGTACTGCCGCCCTGGTTCCAGACGTGGTGGGCTTATTCGATTTATACGCTGGCCGGGATTTTCCTGGTATTTTTTATTGTCCGGTGGTATTCAGGGAGACTGCGGCGGGAAAAAGAGAAATTAGAATTAGTAGTGAAAGAACGCACAAAAGAGATCGGGGAAAAGAATATCCAGTTGGAAGGGCAGACGACGCAGTTAAAAGAACAGTCGGAAAAGCTCAAAGAGATGGATACCATGAAATCCCGCTTCTTTGCCAATATTTCTCATGAGTTCCGCACGCCGCTGACGTTGATTTTGGGGCCTTTGGAACAAATGATAGACGCCTGCCCGGAAAACGAAGCGGAAAGGAAAAGAAAACTCACTTTGATTTTTCGTAATGCCCAGCGGCTGCTGCGTTTGATCAACCAACTGCTGGAACTGTCGAAATTAGACAGCGGCAGGATGAAATTACATGCCTGCGAAACCGATATTATTACTTTTATAAAAGGCATCGTGGATTCTTTCCGGGTGCTCACCCAGCAGAAAGAGTTGGAATTGGTGTTTTCCGGTGAGCCGGGAGAAAATGAAACCGCCGAAGAAATCGATCTTTATATAGACCCCCGGAAAATGGAAGACATTATGTCCAACTTGTTGGTCAATGCGGTCAAGTTCACCCCGCCGGGGGGCCAGGTGCGCGTGACGGTAAAGCAGCATCCGCCGGGAAGCGACTTTGACTCTGTGCCATACCCGGAAACAGAAAATAATAATCAAAAGTTTTTCGGGGGGTCCAGGGGGGCGGCTTTTCAAAAAAGCCCCCCTGGTCGCCGAAGGCAAGAAGGTTTTGTCGAAATATCGGTATGCGATACCGGGCCGGGGATTCCCGGTGAGCAATTGGGTTTTGTTTTTGACCGTTTTTATCAAGCGGACAGCACTTTTGAGTTTCATGAAAAGGGAACGGGTATCGGTCTGGCTCTTTGCAAAGAGTTGGTGGAACTGCATCACGGCGTTATCGAAGCAGCGAACCGGGAAGAAGGCGGCAGCCGGTTTACTGTCCGGCTGCCTGTAGGCAGCGCTCATTTAGCAGCCGGGGAAATCGTCGAGCCGGGTGAGGCGCGATCTATTGCCTCCGGCGGTGAGGGGGGCTTTTTTGAAAAATTGCCCCCCTCAACCCCCCAAAAAACTTTTGATAATTTTACAAGCGCAGCGTCCGACCGGGAAACAAAAGAGATTATCCTGGTGGTTGAAGACAGCGCGGAGATGCGGGACTACATCCGCGGCGAACTCGAACCGGCTTACACGGTGATAGAGGCCGAGGATGGCCGCCGGGGTATCGAAAAAGCCCGGGAAACGATTCCTGATCTCATCATCAGCGACGTCATGATGCCCGAAGTAGACGGTTACGAACTGTGCCGCACTCTAAAAACCGGCGTCGAAACCAGCCACATCCCCGTCATTCTTTTAACGGCCAAAGCCTCGGACGAAAGCGTGGTGACGGGCCTGGAAACCGGGGCCGACGACTATGTCACCAAACCTTTCAAAACCAAAATACTGCTGGCCCGCATCAAAAACCTCATCGACATCCGCGCCCAGTTGCAAAAAAACATCAACCGGGAAATGACCTTACAGCCGGTCAAAACCACGGTTTCCAAATTAGACCGGGAGTTTCTCAAAAATTTAAACGACGTTATCAACAAGAATCTGGCGGATGAAGATTTTAACGTAGAGAAATTATCCAAAAAATTATATATGGGCCGCACCAGCCTGTACCGGAAAGTGCTGGCTTTAACCGGTTTCACGCCAACGGAATTTATTCGCACGTACCGTCTCAAACGGGGCGCGGAACTGTTGAAGCAGGGTTCTATTTCTGTGTTGGAAGTGGCTTTTGAAGTAGGATTTAGCGACTCTTCTTATTTTTCCAAATGTTTTAAGGAGAAGTTCCACCAACTGCCCTCCGATTATCGAGGAAGCGAACAGGAGTAATTATAGTAACGTATAATAAAAAATTTAATAAATATTAGGAGGTGTATCATGGGTTTTAGAGTGTCTAGTAAGTTTAGAATATTTAGCAATAGGAAAGTATTTTGCAGTTATATTAACTCTGAAGGAGAATCCGTAACAGAGCCAATCAAGCGAAGACCCAGTCAACATATCGCAAAAAAAATAACTGTCTACGTCGAAAATGCAAGAGGCGTCAAGGAGCATCTAAAAACCGTAGAAATCGGCAGCTCCGGTTTTAAATGGAGACCTCAGAGAAGGCTCCATAATTGTGGCATTGTTTTTACCGGGGGTTCTCAAAGTGCATTGAACGATTTAAAAGTAAAAAATTCTCCTTCTGAAAATAACTATGAATTAGCGTTTAAATGGGAGTACACTCAAGATTCCACCAGAGGATCAGGAGTTTATTTTAATGCCCAATATAGGAAGGGCGATAAAGAGTTAGATATTCAAGCAGAATTAATAGTTTTGGAAAGCGGAAACGCCCCTGCTGATGTTAATGTAACAATAGGGCCGAATTGAACGTTCTCATTTCCTTGAGTATCGAGCAGTCGAAAAGGTGTAATGGCAGCAAGCTATAATATAAATTTATAAAAATATCAGGAGGTGTATTGTGAAGTTAACAGTGTTTAATGATTTTAGGAACTTTTTTGTTCCCAAAAAAGTATATTGTTCTCCAATTGGTCGTATTAAAGATGCCGATTATGTCAAACAAAAAAGAAGAAAGGATTTTTGGGGGGGTGAAATAATCTTCATTGGGGAAAAACGGACCCCTATCTCTGGGGTAACCACCTTTGACAAAGAGCATATGAAAACAGTAAAAATCGACTATTTTGGTTTCGAATGGCCTCCTAAGCCCTCCTCTTCAGGATCGGAAGAGCGCCATTTTTGTGGAATTTCTTTGATTGGCAATTCTAACAGGAGATTAAATGATTGCGACATTAACTTCAACAAGGGAGAGAAACTTTTAACATGGCAATATCAAAAAACTTCCACGAGATTATCTTGGGCTGTTTCCGATGTCAGCTATATAGACGGATATAGAAGGTCAGACCTAAAAACACAATTATTTGTGGACAGTTCAATCGGCATCAAAAAAAAGAAAGGTGTAATAGATTATCTTAAAAGCTTGGGAATAGGTGATTTAGGTTTAAAATGGAAACCCCTGGAGATTCCCCACATCTGTGGAATTTCGTTTATTGGCAGTTATTATGGTACTTTGAATCCATTAGTAATTGAGGAAGCACCAGTACCTGACAGTAATGCCACCAGGTTAACTTTAAAATGGAGGAATGGAATTCCCACGCCTGACGTAGATGTATCAGGACTTGCTTTTAATGCCAGCTATAAAAGCAAGTCTTTATACCTCCAAACAAAAAAAATTGGTCTTGTATGTTCCCCTGATAATGTTAATGTGACTATCGGACCGAATTGATCTTTTTTATTCTTTGAGCAGCGATCAGTAGTGCGGCCGGTCTATCTGAAGCCGGCCAAGTTTAATGGCAGAGGGACTCGTTTGCTTTAAAATATTGCGTTTTTAAATCTGCGTAATCTTGGCAAAAAATTGGACTGTCCCCTTTTTTTCTCTTTTTTTACTAAAAACTCTTTTTTTAAATCCGTGTCATCTGCGAAATCTGTGGTTTGCTTTTGGCTGCGGCCTATAGCTGCGATAGGCGCTCTGCAGCTAATTTAGACCTTTAGCAAAAAGTGTGCCAAAAGGCCGCATTATTAATTTTTAACCCATTTTGGAACGAAATTACTATACCTGGAACATTTGTTGCATACCCCTACCTTTTTTGGAACGATTTTCCTTTTATTTTGGAACGACATTCACGGCTTGCAAAACCTTTTTACACTATCATGTGGGTGTTCGGTTCGACGAGGAAATAAACCGGTCGAACGGGACCGCCACCTTGCGCAAGGGCGAGTAGAGAGTAAGTGGAAGGGTTTTGAAAGTTTTACCCGGGAAAAACTTTTTAGCGGACGGCGTCCGCATTCTATAAGGGGCCTGGGAATTTCAAATCCTCCCAGGTTGAGTAAAAAGGAGATTCAAATGACCAATTTAAAAAAAGAAAATGTAAAAAAATGTTTTTCCCTTTTAAGGGAGTATTTAGATGAGACTTCCGGGAATGAGAGAAAAGGGGGGGCCATCCTGGCGCTCGATCAATTGCAAGAAATTACCGCCGGGGTAGACTCCGGCAGATTTTCCGATACCGGCGGGAGTACCGGAAATTATGCTTGTATCGGCAAACCCCTGGTTCCCGTCAGCTTGAAATAACGTTAAACGCGGGGAGGCCCCTGGTGTGGGCCTCCCCGTGTGTATTTGAGATTATCTTATTTTATCTTTTAGGAGGAAAGAATGAAGATAAATAACCTGACATTTATTGTTACCGACGATTGTAATTTTAACTGTTCCTACTGCTTTCAAAAGAAAGAAAAAAAAACCATCAGTTCTAATGTAATCGACACAGCAGTGGATTTTTTCTATCCTTTTTTAGAAAGCAAAGATAGAATTCACATCGGTTTTTATGGCGGAGAACCGCTGCTGGCTTTTGAACAAATTAAACATGCTGTGCAGCGGCTGCAGGAAAAAAACAGCGGAGAAAACAAAAAAATAGGTTTCTCATTAACTACTAACGGCAGTTTGTTAACAGGGGAGATGCTGGATTTTTTTAACCGGAACCGTTTTTCCCTGATGTTGAGTTTCGACGGCCTCAGCCAGGATGTAAGCAGGAAGCAGGGAACTTTTAGAAAAATAGCGCCGCTGCTGAGCCAAATCCGCGCTTATCCGGGAATAGATTTCGAGATCAACAGTGTGTTTTCGCCGCGCACTATTTCGAAGTTTTTCGATTCCCTGCGCTTTATTATCGATTTAAATTTTTTTTCTGCCTTCGGCGAGCAGGGGGCGCTTTTTGAGGAAACTGCCCCAAAGCGGGAGACGCAGTGCGTCTATCCCAATTTCCCACCTTATTTTGTGGAAAATTCCCCCGCAAAAACTTTTGATTATAGTCTTTTTCTTAAATCCTCAGCGTCAGCGCCGGGGCTTAACTTCGACCTTGCCGGCGGCGAAGAGTGGCAGCCTCAGCACATAAATACTCTCAAAGAAGAGTTGGCAAAGTTGGTGGATTTCTTAGTGTTGTATCATAAAGAAACGGGAAAAATCCCGGTGAAGAATTTCCAGGGTTATACGCCCGGTCCCGGCCCCGGCATATTCCGCTGCAGCGCCGGGAGAGACCATATGGCAGTAACCCCCGGCGGAGATGTTTGGGGCTGTTTTCTTTTCCACGACTTTTTCAAAAGCAGGCAGGAGAGTCCCCAACACCGGGATTTTTATTTCGGTACGCTGGCTGATTTTGCCGCCCATCATAAGACAAGATACCCCGAAATTTTGGAAAATTACGCCGATTTGCGACAGGATTTTTTCTCCGTAGAAGGTGATTGCTGTTTTCTTTGTCCCGATGTGCGCAAGTGTATGGTTTGCCCGGTTAGCGCTGCTTATGCTTCCGGGTCTTTAGGAAAAGTTTCCTGTGGTTTGTGCAGTTTGAACAAAATCCAGATGCAAGCTCGCGAAACTTTCCATCAAAGAATTAAGAATTCTTAGAGTCTTTTATGAGACTAACACACCCCGCTTCCTCATTCTTCGTACCTCAGAATTCGGAAACACCCCTCTCGTATTTGTGCCAAAT
>JAGLSW010001174.1 GCA_023135565.1 Candidatus Aminicenantota bacterium
TCAATTTAGGTGAGCGCTATAGCCCTGATGCCCGGTAGGGCGCCGCCCCCTTATTCGAGAAGTTTGACCTGGAACACCGATTCTAACAACCAGTTCAAACCCACAAATAACACGGCCAGGGGAATCACAATCCTCATCCACCAATACAAAATCAAGGGAAAAGGTTTATCCGAACCTCTGGCAAGTTCTTTCAATGCGCTCGCTCTTTTGGTGCACCAAACCGCGGTAATTACAGCCATAAAAGTTCCCAAAGTCTGCATGCCGGACCCGAAAAAAAGGTCCCAGGGCACAAAGATTTTGAAATTAATCATGGGCGGAATGGCCAGCAAAAAAACAATACCGCAAACTAACCGGACGGCTTTTTTTCGTTCTATCGAGGTGTTGTCGGTAATGCCTGCCACCAGGACTTCTAAAGCGGCCACATCGGATAGGTAAGCAGCGCCGAATAGGGCCGCGAAAAACAGCAGGCCGAACAACCAGCCTAAAGGCATCAGGGCAAAGGATTTCGGCAGGGTGGAAAAAATCAAGCCCGGGCCGGAATCCGGCGCCAGCCCGAAAGCAAACAGGGCGGGGAAGATTGCCAGACCGGCCAGCAGCCCGGCGAAAAGATCGCCCAAAGCAGTAAAAACCGCGTTTTTGGGGATGGAGGCCGATTTTTCTAAGTAGGAGCCGTAGACCACCATAAAAGTGCCGCCCAAAGAGAGAGAAAAAATCGCCTGGCCTAAAGCGGCGGCCATAACCGGGGCGGTCAGGTTTTTAAAATCAAAGCTGCCGATATACCATTTTATTCCTTCGCTTGAACCGGGCAGGGTGACTGCCCTGATAATAAGGATAATTAAAATAGAGAACAGCAGCGGCATAAAAATTTTGCTCACTTTTTCGATGCCTTTTCGCAGTCCCTTGATTAATACCAGCGAGGCTGCCAGCAGCACAAGGCCGGTCATCAGCATTTGCAAAAGGAAAGAGACGAGGTTGAATCCCTGCTGGGGGGGCAGGATGGCCTCCGGGTTCATGGCGCCGCCCAGGGCATTGACTACCTGGCTGATGCCGTAGTAGCCCACCCAGCCGATGCTGTTACTGTAGTAGCCGGTGGCGCAGAATACCACGAAAAAGAAAAAAAAGCCCACATATTTGCCCCCCGGCAGCCCCCCTTTTTCGAAAGCGCCCAGTGTACCCCTGCGCGTGGAGCGGCCTAAGGTCCATTCGGCCATCAGCGCGGGAATGCCGATAAAAAACACCGCCGCAATATAAAAAAGGACAAAAGAAGCGCCCCCGAACAAACCTACCATATAGGGGAAACGCCAGACGTTGCCAAGTCCCACGGCCACGCCGATCATAGTCATCAGCAGGCCGAAGTTGGAGGAGAAGGTTTCTCTTTTTTTTTGCATAAAATAGCTCCAGGATTTATTTTATC
>JAGLSW010001175.1 GCA_023135565.1 Candidatus Aminicenantota bacterium
GTTTGAACAAAACTTTTGATTAGTTTCACTTTTTCCAGATACGTTTTCCAGGTAATTATGAATGGCTTCGGCTGCACGATTACCCGCGGCTATAGCATCGATGGCTGTGGCCGGGCCGGTAACAACATCCCCTCCGGCAAATACCCCTTCATGATGGGTGGCGCAGCTATCGGGATCAGTAGAGATAGTGCCCCAGCGGGTGATTTCAAATCCACCTCTGCCGCCAAGAAATGCAAGATCGGCTGATTGGCCGATGGCCGGAACTACCATGTCACACTCGATGCGGAATTCAGACCCGGCAATAGGTACAGGCCGCCTGCGCCCCGATTTGTCAGGTTCACCTAAACGCATTCGTATCGCTTCGATGCCGGATACGCACCCGCCACTTTCCAAAATACGCACCGGGGCAGCCAAAAATTCGATCTGTACGCCTTCGTCCAAAGCACCGTCTATCTCAGCAGCCAAAGCGGGCATCTCCTTGCGAGTACGACGGTACAAAATGATAACTTTTCGAGTTTCTAAACGCAGCAGCGTACGCGCAGCATCGATGGCGGCATTACCTCCGCCCACCACTACGGCTTTCTTGCCCACAGTAACCGGCTCGTCTAAACTGAATCGACGCAGCAAATCAACGCCGTGCAAAACTCCGTCCAGGTGTTCCCCGGGTACGTTGAGTTTCATGGAAAGATGAGCGCCGGTGGCTACAAAAATAGCCGAAAAACCTTGCTCGAATAAGTCCTGTATCCCCCGCGGGCCTGCGATGGGAGAAGAGGTTTTGATTTCAACGCCAAGACTGCGCACCATCTCTATCTCTGCGTCCAACACAGCGCGGGGCAGGCGGTAAGCGGGTACGCCTACCCGCAGCATGCCCCCGGCCAGCGGCAGTTTCTCGAAAACAGTGACCGGGTAACCTTTTCTCGCTAACCGGTAGGCGGCGGTCAGTCCTCCCGGCCCGGCCCCGATAACCGCCACCGGTGAAGCTTTGCGTTCCTGCTGTTGGTTTTCGCCTGCTTCGATTTTCGGCGTGTGTGTGCCGAAATCGTAAGCCGCCCGCTTGAGTTCGCAGATAGCGATAGGTTCTTCCACTTCGCGGCGCATGCAGGCATCTTCGCAGGGGCGGGGGCAAATGCGTCCAATAGTGCCGGCAAAGGGCATGGTCTCATGCACCACGGCCAGCGCTTCGTCGAATTTGCCCAATTTGATGAGTTGGACATAAGCCTGGACGCTGACATGGGCAGGACAGCGATCTTTGCAGGGCGAAACGCCTCGTTTGGTAATAGAAAACACATTGGGAACCGCCTGGGGAAAAGGCTTAAAAATGGCTTTTCTATTGTTCAGTTTCATCTCGAATTCGCCGGGCAGTTCCACCGGGCAGGCTTCCGCGCATTCGCCGCAGCCGGTGCATTTTTTTTCGTCGATGTAACGGGTATGCCGGCGAACCGCGGCGGTAAAATTCCCGGTTTTGCCTGATAGGTTTTCCAACTCCGCGCAGGTCAGCAGCGTGACATTGGGATGGGAAGCGCACTCGATCATTTTGGGAGCCAGGATACACATAGAGCAGTCGTTGGTAGGAAAGGT
>JAGLSW010001176.1 GCA_023135565.1 Candidatus Aminicenantota bacterium
TTTAGAATCAAAAGCGCTCCCCCGCCGCACCTGGGGCCTACAAACGACCGGCTGCGATAAGCTTGATCGACGATAATAGAAAATACCCGGCGATCCTGTCTCGATAGGCAGCCCCTTATCGGCTCCCCACGCCCTGGGGCCTACAAACGACCGGCTGCGATAAATTTGATCGACAATAATAGAAAATATCCGGCGATCCTGTCCCGATAGGCTGCCCCTTATAGGTTCCCCATGCCATGGGGCATCATGAGTAAGGCGGCAAAAGTCTCGATGCCGCGCCATAAATGACCGATACGGATGTTCTCATTCGCCTGGTGCTGATTATTGTCGTAATTGGCTATAGACACCCCGATAACCGGCACTTTTAGAATGTCGCTGAATAAATAAATGGGCAGCGAGCCCCCTAAAGATGGCAGCATAACCGGTTTTAAACCGGGCAAACCGGCAAAAGCATCCGCTACAGACCGAGAAATAGGCAGGTCCATGGAAGTTCTCGAGGCCGGATAACCCTTTTCCGAACGCCTCACCCGGCACAACAGGGGATACTTTAAACGCACGTCCTGCCCCGGCTCTTCGTATACCACATGATAACCCTGCTTCTCGATGTGCTCGACAACCTTGTCCACCATATCTGCAGGGACGTTGCCTTTGACTAAACGCAGGTCGATAGAAGCTGTAGCTGTGGCTGGAACAATAGTCCTGGCCTGGTCCCCTACCCAACCGCTGCTGAGACCGTTTATATTGAGAGAAGGCAGTTGGATCGTTTCCATTAAACTGAGACCGGGGTTCTCCGCGGCACAAAATCCGTAAAGCTCTTGCAACTCTTTCTCGAAACCGGGGACTGCTGCGATTGCTTTTCGCTCGGTGGAACTCAAAGGGACAACCGTATCATAAAAGCCGGACACAATTATTTTGCCCTGCTCATCTTCCATGGAGGCCAGCAGCCGGGAAAGACGCACCCCCGGGTTGGGCGCCCAGTTGCCGTAATGCCCGCTGTGCAGGCTGATATTGGGGCCGTAAACAGTTACCTCGAGAGAGGTGATGCCCCTGACGCCAAAAAACAAAGTGGGATCGCCGGAAAAATAAGCGGGGCCGTCACACATAAAAAGCACATCGGATGTTAACAGCAATTTGTGTTTTTTTAAACAGGGGCCGATATTGGGAGAACCGGCTTCCTCTTCCCCGTCGAAGATAAATTTGATGTTATTCCGCAAAGGTATGCCGGCTGCTTTCATGGCGTCCAGCGCCGTTAATAAACAAATAATGGGGGCTTTGTCGTCGCCGGTACTGCGTCCATAAAGACGCCAGTCTTCAGCAAAAGGTTTGCCGGGAGCAGGTAGAGGCATGGGTTTGGGTACGCGGGTTCCTGCTTTCATCTTAGCGGGCCGCAGCACCGGTTTAAAAGGCTGGCTGTCGATCCATTTAGAAGGGTCTACGGGCTGGCCGTCACAGTGGACGTAAAACATCAACGTACGCACAGCTCCGGGCGCTTTTAGTTCACCATATACTACCGGGTTGCCCGGGGTTTCCAGCAGTTGAACTTTTATGCCCCGCTTTTCCATCTCCTTCTTTATAAACAGGGCATTCTTCCCGACATTTTTTTTATCCGCCGAAACATTGGGAATAGAAAGCAGGTGGATGAATTCGGATATTATTTTATGTTCACTGCGCTTCCTGAATTTCCTGACCTGGTTGAGCAGCTCCGTCTTATCGACGTCTTGAAAAAATTTACCGGCAGAGGGTTTTTCTTTCGCTTCTACGGGAATCGACAAACAACACAAAATAACCAAAAAAATGATAACTCGCATTATTACCTCCGGGATAATCCAGGATTAATATTCCGGGATATATATTATAGATATAATAATATACTCTTTCTCACCCCTTAATGCAACCCCTTAACGGTATCCTAAAATCCCCGTTAAAACTACGAAAATCCGCTTCTGAACTGGATAAATGGACAAAAAAATACACTTGAATTCCCCTTAAACAAAAGTTTTGATCAA
>JAGLSW010001177.1 GCA_023135565.1 Candidatus Aminicenantota bacterium
GGGTCCAGGGGGAGCCTCCCCCTGGACCTCGGAGAGCCGCCGGAGGCAAGCCTGTTTTAGATTTTCCCAAAAACTGAATAGTAACCGGAAAGTTACAGCTTTCAGCTTTCAGCATTCGGCATGAGCCATTCACCCGGGCTGCGGCGCGGCGGCTGCCGTTAAAAAAAGCAGCAAGAAAAAAAATTTTAATTGACTTTATTACGTATTTCTGCTATCTTGTCTATCTCACACTATCAGGAGGTGAAACATGAATTTTAATGCGATTATCAAAAGGGTAAAAAACATGGTATTTAAAACCGGTGAAGAGTGGGACAATATCCGCGGTGAATCCACGTCGATCCAGGATTTATATCTTAAATTCGGGATTATCGTGTACGCGGTTCCGGCCGCGGCTTTTTTCATCGGTATGTTGATTGCATTCAGGGGTCGATTATTCGGAAGAGTCCTGTTTATGGCGATATTATTTTATGCATTCACAATGGGTGTCATATTCTTAATGGGACTTTTAGCCGATGTGATCGGAAAGCAGTTCGGCGCGCCAAAAGATATGTCCGCGTCGCAAAAACTGTGCGTCTACTCGTTGACGCCTTATGCCGTTATAGGCGTTTTATTCTTGTTTTTAACCATAGGCGGCGGAATTTCATACCTTATCCTGGCAGCCAGCCTTTTCTCATTTTATCCCATGGCATTAGGCGCAGGCAAACTCAAAGATATAGCGAAAGACAAGCTGGTGCCTTTTATTGCCATAATGGCCATAGCCTGGTTAATTTTAATTTACGCGGCTTATCAACTGAGCGGTAGGATCGTATTCAGCCGTTTCTTTTAAGCCATTACATGGCGGTATTGAACAACATGTTTTACATATTTCAAGTTCCCACCGTCAGGTGGCTTTTTTTTCAAGCTTAGTCTTGAAAAAACGCTATTTTTTTACGCCACTTAATGCTCTTCCCACGCAGCGGGCTAAGTGGATACCGGCGGCAGCATTAGCGATTGGGAAGCAGCCAAAATACCCGCCCCTGGATAAATAAAGGAGTTCATAATTGGATTTCGGTTTTCTTGTAAAAAGAGTCTCAGCCATACTTAGACGGCCCCGCGAAGAGTGGGAAATTATCAAAAAGGAAAAAACCACCATAGAAAACCTTTTTGCCCGCTATGCCGTTATCCTGGCCGCCATCCCGGCAGCAGCGCAATTTGTCGGCTTTGCCATCTTCGGCAGGCCCACCCTGGAAGGCTATGTCCCGGTTAGCGCAGCGGAGAATGCGAGATGGACAATCGTTTCCTATGCGCTGTCCTTAGCCAGCGTCTATTTATTGGCCTATTTCATCGACTCCCTGGCTCCTTATTTCAAGGCCAAAAAGGACTTGCTTGCTGTCATGAAAGTGGTGGTTTATTCCCATACCGCTTCCTGGGCCGCCAGTGTATTTTTGGTTTTTCCGCCGCTTTTCCTGGCCGCGGGTTTATTAAGTTTGTACTCCCTCTTTCTTTTATATACAGGCATGAAGAGCCTCTTAGGCGTCCCGGCGCGGCGTATGACCGGGTACTTTGCCGCTGCTATTTTGGCTTCCATAGTGATTTCCTTAGGCGGCCTGCTGGTAGGGGGGGTGCTCTTAGGCAGTGCCGCTTGATTTTAGATCGTTTTTTTTGTAAAATTTAACCTGGACTGAAACTTTTACCGGAAAAATTACGTCTTAAAGAAATGAGTTTTTTTTCAGGGCTAAACTTGAAAAAAAACCACCAAACGGTGAGAATTTGAATTTAAAGAAAAGACGTTGTTTGAAACGGCCATGTAATGGCATAAAATTAGAGAAGATACCGGCTGTCGTTTAACCTCAAACAGCACGAACCGGTAAAAGAATTCAAAAAGGAGGATAAAATGAAAAAAATCGGGATAACAGCAGGATTAAGTTTTTTAGCAGGAGCGATATTTTGCGCTTTAACTTTCGGATATTTCCAAGAAACAGGTAATAACGGTACCTTTTTAAGTACCGACGTGGCACAGGCGGAAACCTTAAAAGTCCCGGGGCCGAATTTTACTTCAATCGTAAAAAAAGTAAGACCCGCGGTGGTGCAAGTTTTATCTGAAGCCATCGTGGAGCGGCGTTCCCCCTTCGGCGACGAATTTCTCGATCGTTTCTTCGGTTCTCCCCGGGGTAGAAGAGAGCGGGTTTCCGGCAGCGGCAGCGGTTTTTTTATTTCTAAGGACGGCTACCTTATCACCAACAACCATGTGGTGAAAAATGCTATAAAAATTAGGATTGTCGATGTCGATAATAAAGAGTATACAGCCACAAAAATCGGCGCCGATCCCAAATCGGACCTGGCTCTGCTCAAGGTGGAAGGTGATAATTTCTCCTTAATCGAATTGGGCGATTCCAATAAACTCGAAGTAGGCGAATGGGTGCTGGCTATCGGCAATCCCTTCGGCCAGGGCGGCACAGTAACCGCCGGGATCGTTTCTGCTAAAGGACGGGAACTGCAGGGACTTGAAGTGGAGTACCAGAACTTCATCCAGACCGATGCAGCCATCAACCGCGGCAATTCCGGCGGGCCTTTGATCAACATGGAAGGCAAAGCTATCGGGATCAATTCCGTTATTTTATCCAACAGCGGCGGCAATATCGGCATCGGCTTCTCCATACCTTCGAATATGGCCCGCAAGGTAATGAAAGATTTGAAAGAAGAAGGCAGGGTTGTCAGGGGTTACTTAGGCGTCACCATCAACGACATCCCCGAAAGCGAAGCTAAGGACTATGACTTAGAAAGCGGCGGCATCCTGGTGGAAACCGTGGATCCCGATTCACCGGCTGAAAAAGCAGGCCTGAAACGCTACGACATCATCGTGGAGATAGATGACCGGGAAATGGAATCGACCAATAAATTAAAAGCCATGGTAGCCAATATGAGCCCCGGGGATAAGATAGAGTTAACCGTGCTGCGGGGCGCTGAGAAAAAAAAGCTTACCTTAGTGGTAGGCGAGGCCCCGGATACGGTGAAAGTTAGAGGCAGCGGCGACTTAGGTAGAAGCTACGATTTAGGCATGGTATTAATGGATAACAGCCAGTCTGTCGCCCGCCGGTATGAGTTGGATACTTCCGAGGGAGTCGTTGTCAGGGAGGTGAAGCGGGATTCTAATGCCGCCCGGAACGGCATCAGGGGCGGTGATATTATACTGCGGGTGAATAGGTATGACATCGAGAGTGTGGCCCACTTCAGGGAGATTATTTCTACCCGCCGGCCCGGTTCGCGAGTGCTGATGATAATCAGTAGAGGCGGCAGCGAATATCTCACCAAGTATAAGCTGCCGGAATGATCTTTTATAAAAGCGTCTCCGCCGGGAACGATTTCATCCATATCGACGCTGCTGAAGTGGGTGCGGTTTCTAAGGGAGACCTAACTGAAAAAATTTGTGACAGGAATAAAGGCGCCGGCGCCGATGGCGTGGTATTTTACGAAGTACAGCCCGGCGCCGCCGGCGCGGGTTTTGAAATTTTCAACCGCGACGGCAGCCGGGCGGAGTTGTCGGGCAACGGTATGGCGGGACTCTCCGCCTTGTTGTTTTACTTAGACAAATTCTCCGCACAGGTGGTTTTATTTACCTCTTCCGGGAGGAAAACCATCGAGTTATTGGAACGCCGTGAAAATGAATTCCGCTTAAAGATCGAAATCGGGGAAGCTGATTTTTCCCGGCTGGATTTTTTTCCTTTCCTGCGGGAGAAGCGGTTGGATTATGAATATGCCGGTTTTACTTTTTATCCTGTATCCGTGGGAAATCCTCATGTGGTAGTGCTGCTGGAGAAAGAGTTTCCTTTCGAGGAGATCATGGCGGCCGGCCGGGAACTTGAGAGCGCCGGATTGTTTCCCCGGAAAACCAATGTAGAGTTCGTTTTGCACCCGCTGGTAGGGGGCGGTCTTTATGAGGGGGGCGAGGAATGCCGGGTATTTTATTATGAAAGAGGAGTCGGGCACACGTTTTCCTCATCCACCGGCAGCGCTGCTGTTTTCGCGGTTTTACAAAAACTTGGATTCGTTGAAGATCACTTAGTTGTCGGCACACTCCCGGAAAAAATAAAAATCTCTTTTAAAAAAGGGATTTATATTGAAAATTCCACGAAAATAGTGTATAAAGGAGTATTCATAAATACCGGGATCAAATAAAATGAAAACGAGACAGCCTTTTTCCTGTTTAAGAAGGGGAAGTCATCCCCACCCTATGGTCATATTTATCGTCCTGGCAGTTTTGGGGGCGTCCCCACTGTTAGGCGATATTCTAACGACTGTAGATCGAAAAGTGTATGAAGGCAAGATGGTTGCCTTTAAGTACGGAAACATAATCTTTAATGCCTATATGTTCGGGAAATATCACAGTAAGAAAAGTTTCCCTATATCGCAGGTATGGAAGATCGAGTTTAACGCCCCTAAAAAAATGGGCCTGGATGAATCTTTTGAAATAGAGCAAAAATATAAGAAACTGCGCCGGGGAAAAAGATTAAAGAAGATAGTTGTGGAGGGGAATCAAGATTGGGTGGATACCGGTATTAATTTGAAAGAAGATCAGAATATTCTCTTTACTGTTTCCGGGTGCATTTATATAGACGATAAAACACTGGTCTATCAAAATGGCGAAGTGGATGTTACCTGGAATAAAAAGAAACCTCTGCCCAACCAGCCCACCGGGGCTTTAATTGCCAGGGTAGGCGAAGCGGGCGCTCCTTTTTATGTCGGCAATGACAAGGCTCCTTTCCAGGTACCCGGGAAAGGGAAGTTATTTTTAGGGGTAAATGATTTTAATTTTGCGGACAATACCGGGAAATTTATCGTATCGGTTTATTATTAGAGCTTAACGCCATCTCCCTATGCCACTCTACAGGAAAAGTCTTGTTTTTTTACGAAGATTTTTTTATCGCGAGGGAATCCAAAAATTTGGAGAGAAAATCCAAAAATTTGGATTTTTTTGGGGTGTTTTCCCGGAGATGCTGGATTACCGCGAGTCGTAATTTTGGCATGAAAATTGCTGCCTATTTGTATTAAAAAAGAAATTAAACCACAAAGGAGGTTTTAATGAAAAAGTTTTTAGTCGCATTAGCGGCAATTGCGCTGTTGTCCTCATTAGCTTTTGGACAGGCAAGAGGCGCAGACGTCTACGGAACGGTTGTTCTGCCTGATGGTTCTGCTATTCCCGGTGTTGCAGTCTCGATAACCGGTGATGTTATCGGTGCAAAAAACACTGTTACATCGGAAGGAGGCAAC
>JAGLSW010001178.1 GCA_023135565.1 Candidatus Aminicenantota bacterium
TACCAGCAGGATCCGGCCCACTGCGGCATGGTGTTGGTCTCCCGCTTCGCCGCGCCGCCGCACTGCGGACAAGAAACATTGACCCAATCTTCGATGGCGGTGAGAGGCGATTCCCCGGTGCCGGTGGGTTCGTATTTTTCTACCCGGGGTAGTTCTACGGGCAGCTCTTCTTCCGGTACAGGCACTTCGCCGCATTTGTCGCAGAGCACGATGGGGATGGGTTCGCCCCAATAACGCTGCCGCGAAAACACCCAATCCCTGAGCTTATAATTGACCTGGAAGCGGCCTAAGCCTTTCTCTTCCAAATCGCGGGTGATTTTCTCTTTGCCGGGGGTGCTGCCCATGCCGGTATATTCACCGCTGTTGATCATCTTGCCGTCGCCGATATGGGCTTCCAGCAAGTTACCGTTTTTGTCTTTTTTGGCTTCCGGGTTGGAGATCACTTCGATGATTTGCAGGTCGAATTTTTGGGCAAATTCGAAATCCCTTTCGTCATGGGCGGGCACAGCCATAATCGCGCCGGTGCCGTAACTCATCAATACATAATCGGAAATCCAAACGGGAATTTTTCCCCCGTTGACCGGGTTAACGGCATAAGCGCCGGTAAAAACCCCGCTTTTATCCTTTTCTAAGGCGCTGCGCTGCAGGTCGGATTTATTGCGGGCGTCTTTCGTGTAACGGGTGACGGCTTCTTTTTGCTGCGCGGAGGTTATTTCCTTTACCAGGGAGTGCTCCGGGGCCAGCACCATATAAGTAGCGCCGAAAAGTGTGTCGGGCCGGGTAGTAAACACAGGCACGTCGAATTCTTTGCCGTCTAAAGCGGAGATCATTTTAAAATGAACTTCCGCTCCTTCACTGCGGCCGATCCAGTTTCTCTGTAGTATTTTGACTTTCTCCGGCCATTCTAATTTATCTAAGTCGTTCAGCAGCCTTTCGGCGTATTCGGTTATCCGCAGCATCCACTGCATCAGGTCTTTTTGGGTCACCTGGGAACCGCAACGTTCACAGCAGCCGTTGACTACTTCTTCGTTGGAGATGCCGGTTTTGCAACTGTCGCACCAGTTGATGGGCACCATTTTCCGGTAGGCCAGTCCTTCTTTAAACATGCGCAGGAAAATCCACTGGGTCCATTTGTAATATTCCGGTTCAGCGGTGCTGATCTCCCGGGACCAGTCGTACATGCAGCCGAATTCTTTCAACTGCCGGGTGAAATTTTCCACGTTCTTTTTCACACAAACGCTGGGGTGGATTTGTTTTTTGATGGCGTCATTTTCAGCCGGCAGGCCGAAGGCGTCCCAGCCCATGGGGTGCAGCAAATTAAATCCCTGCATCTTTTTATAGCGACTCCAGGCATCGCTCAACACATAACCGCGTGGATGCCCTACATGCAGGCCGCTGCCGCTGGGATAGGGGAACATATCTAAACAATAGTATTTATTTTCGGTCTGGTTTGTATCGCAGCGGTGCATGCCTTTTTCTTCCCAGAGGTCACGCCATTTTTTTTCATATTCTACCGGTCTGAACTTATTGTCGCTCATAAAAATATACTCCTTGTGCCGCTGCATGGCGGTAATGAACAACATGTCGTGCATATTTCGAGTTCCCACCGCCAGGTGGCTTTTTTTTCAAGTTTTGTCTTGAAAAAAACACTGTTAACTATTACTGTTAAGTTTGTTTCGATCTATAAATGCGGTGCGGCAATCTGCTAAAAATGATTATTTTAACCGATTTTTTTAAAATAGCAAGGGACAAAACAAATTAAATTTTCAAACTCCAGTTTACATCCGGAACCGGGAATTACTAAAAGCCTAATGCCGAATGCTCGAAACAGTTATGGGGTTTGGACACTGCTTGCTTTCTGGCAGCGGTCTAAATGTTCGCAGTAGCCGCAGAAGAAACTTTCATTTTTATAAAAAACCCCGCTGCTGATATTCTCAGTCACGTACTTTAGTACGCCGAACATTTTGTCTATATCGAAATCGCAGGCATTCCTGGATACCAATTGGTTTCTTATATTGGATGCGCCCTTTGCATAGACGATGCGGAACTTTAACTGCGTGATCACATCGCCGAAAGATTTCTCAAACAGGTATTTATAAATGACCATCTGTAGGTAAGAATTATTTATTTTCTCTTTTGTCCATTTTGTCGTGGTGGTCTTAAAATCAGTGATACTAAAGTCTTTTTCCACTAAGTCGATGATACCTTTTAATTTGATGCCGAGCCCGGGCAGTTCAACTTCCAATTCCTCTTCCACCATCAGCGGGTCGATGGCATTGGCAATTTCTCTCAAAAAATGTTTTACAAAAGCAAGCCCTCTTTTTTCAACATCTGCGGACGGCATCACCCAGACGATATCATAATCGTCCTGCAAAGATAGAAATTTGTCGTCGAACACCTGCAGGACACTATCTTTTGTCTGTTCCCGGCCGGCGATCCTTTCTTTTAGAAAATGCTCCGCCACGGCATGGAAAACCATTCCTAAGAAAACCTTATCATTTATAGGGGCGGGGATTTTTTCCACATAGGTATAGTAATATTTTTGCGGACAGATTTGATACAGTTTCACCTGGTTATATGAGATATAACCCCTGGGAAGGTTCATGGATTACCACGCACTTCAAAAAACGGGAAGAAGGGTTTCCCGGTCGCCGGGTTAAACCGCTGCACTTGATCTATTCATCAAAAGAGACAGTCTTGATTTATACCTGGAACCGGTTTTTTTGTGAATCGTGCCTTTAATCACGGTCCTGTCGATTATAGACATCACTCCGGGGAACAGGTTTTTCGCCTCTTCCAGGTTCCCGGCGCTAACAGCTTTATTTAATGATTTTATCCTATTTCTCATTTTTGAGCGGTTCATCCGGTTAATCATTCGTTTCTTTTCGTCACGCAAATTTTTCTTTATAGCAGATTTATGATTCGCCATTCATTTTCCTCCGAAAAGTGTAAGCTTTATAATACAAAAAAAATGGGCTTTTGTCAACCCGGAAATTCATCAAAACCGACAATTATATATTTGGCCCACAGGTTTACACAAATTTTATAGTGAATCAGACCCGTTGTAGGGGCGTCTTCAATGTTCAACGACCGGCGTTTATTCACCTAAAGGCGATAATTTCAACGCTCCCCCACGCAGGTGGGGTTCATCGAAACCTGCAGCCGCTAATATTTTTTGAAAATTCTCGATTTTAACGCCGGTTTTGGGGTTCTTCGGCGGCGTGCAGCCGTAGGATTTCGAGATCGAAATATCGTAGGTGCCGATCTCCCTGGCAATGCGCATGGTTTCTTGTTTCTCGAAACTGATCAGGGGGCTGTATACAGGCAGCCCCGATACGGTGTGGTAAGCATAAAGATTCTTTAATGTCTGGGAAGCCACCTGGGCCAGGTTGTCGCCGGTGATTAAACCGTAAGCTTTTTCTTTTGCCGCGATTTCCGCGGCTTTTTTATGCATCAGGTATTTGCAGAGAATACAAATATATGGATGAAACTTTCGATTATTATATAATCGGTCGAACTGGCCTTTGAAAATCTCGTCCCGTTCTATTTCATATAGTTTGATTTCCCGGCCCGAGGAATATTCTTCTAATTTTTCTTGCAATTTTTTTACTTTGGCGGCGTCGCTTTCGGTTATCCTGAAATGCAGCAGTATGGGTTCCACGCCCCGTTTCATCATCAGGAAAGTGGCTACCGGCGAATCTATTCCCGCCGAAATCAAAGAGACTAACTTCCCGGCGCTGCCAAAGGGCAAACCGGAAAAACCTTTGATTTTCTCTGTAAAAATATAGATACTGTCTTCCCCGATTTCCACCTGGAAATTAATTTCCGGGTTTGTCAAGTTGACCGCTGTTTCGGTGTTTTCGAAGATGATTTCGCCGATGGACCTTTCCACGTCCACGGAGGTGCGGGGAAAGGTTTTGTCGATGCGCTGGCAGGTGACGCGGAAAGATTCTTTGTCCTTAAACAAAGGAAAAAACTCGACTGTTTTTTTTTCTAAGAGAGCGTAATCTTTTTCTATTTCTAAGGCCGGGCTGTAAGAGTGGATACCGAAAATTTTCTCCAAAGGCGGTAGGGTATGAATCCCTTTGATGTAGATGCGGCCCATTTTTAACGATACTTCGGTGAAATCTATATTTTGATTCTTCAAAAAGTTTTTTATGTCGGTTTTCAGCTTGTTTTCGAACATTCGCCTGTTCTTGCCTTTCAAGCTGATTTCACCGTACCTGATTATTATCGCATTATAATTCATTTTTATTTTTTTGCCTCCGGCGGGGGTGCGGTGCACCCAGCCTATTAGCCTCCGGCG
>JAGLSW010001179.1 GCA_023135565.1 Candidatus Aminicenantota bacterium
TTTCGAGTTCCCACCGTTAGGTGGCTTTTTTTTCAAGCTTAGTCTTGGAATAAAACACTGTACTCCAAATTTTTATGCCGGTAAATGGCGCTAATGAACAACGTGTTTCGAGTATTTCCAGTTCTCACTCTCAGGCGGTTTTTTTTTGCTTTGTCCCGGTACGATGCTTATTCATTTACAAGCTGTAAATTTTTTTTTCTATAAGAGAATATATTAATGGAAATGATGTAGAATGTCAATAATCCGGGATATTGTTTTATAGTCCGGGCTTGCCAAAAAGCAAACGGCGGCCCACCCTATGTGGGGTCCGGGAACTGCACATCACGGAGATCGGAAAATGAGCAAATATGGTTGCAAAAAAACTGTTTTGATATTATAATAAAATTATGAGAACTAATGAGCTTGAAAAAATCTTTGAACTTAGTATTGCTCAGCGTATATTGATCGTACAAGAGATATGGGATAGTATTTTTAATAATCCCAATGCTGTACCTTTGACCGACCGGCAGAAGCAAGAACTGGATAAACGGATTAATTCTTACTATGAGAATCCCGGAGCCGGTTCGCCGTGGTCTGAAGTAAAGGAGAGGATCCTGTCAGCGGCGCAGCGGGCTTGTAATTTATTTTGCACCGCGGGTTTAAGATTTTCCGGTCCCTGCTGTTTTGCCGCGCAGCGGCTTATTGGCTGGGGACGCCGTCCCCCCGCCGGCTTTTAATTTTACATTTTTCGTCTTTTGGTATATAATCGACAATAGTATGAAAGAGGATAAAATGGAACGCTTTTTTAATACAGCCGGGCCGGTAAAAAAAGATATGCACTACTGCATCGAGCCTCTGACCCGGTTCGACCTGGACGAAATCTTAGCCCTAATCAAACAGGAAAAATATTTCGTGCTTCATGCTCCCAGGCAAACCGGTAAGACTTCCTACATGCTGGCCCTGATGGATTATATCAATGAACAGGGAACCTATAAAGCCCTGTATGTCAACGTAGAATCCGCCCAGGCTGCCAGGGGAAATGTGGAAAAAGGCATACGCACTATCCTGGATGCCCTGGCCAGCTTCGCTTTTTATCAACTCAAAGACACCTTCCTGCAGGACAACCGGCGGCAAATTTTGGGAAATACTACCGAGTTCTTTGCGCTGCAGGACGCCCTGACAAAATGGTCGGCTCAAAGCGAAAAACCCCTGGTGCTGTTTATCGACGAGATCGATGCCCTGGTCGGTGATACATTGATCTCCGTACTACGGCAATTGCGCAGCGGTTATACTATGCGCCCGAAATTGTTTCCCCAGAGTGTCGTTTTATGCGGAGTTCGCGATGTGCGGGACTACCGCATCTATTCTAAAAAAGAAAAAGACATAGTCACCGGCGGCAGCGCTTTTAACGTCAAAGCCAAATCTTTACGCATGGGTATCTTTACCGCCGCGGAAATAAACACACTGTATAAGCAGCACACAAAGGAAACAGGCCAGGAGTTTAGCGACGATGTTTTTCCCCTGGTCTGGGAATTAACAGGAGGCCAGCCCTGGCTGGTGAACGCCCTGGCATACGAGGTCTGCTTCGAAATGAAAGAATGCCGTGACCGGACCAAAACCATTAGCGCGGATAAAATAGAACAGGCCAAAGAAAATCTCATCCTGCGGCGGGAAACCCACTTAGACCAACTGGCCGATAAACTAAAAGAAGACCGGGTAGCCCGTGTGTTGGAACCCATACTTTCCGGTTTCGGTGATATGGAACGCGTCCCCGACGACGATGTAGACTATGTGATCGACCTGGGATTGGTCAAAAGAGAGCGGCAGTTGAAGATCGCCAACGGCATATACCGCGAGGTAATCCCCCGGCAATTGACGTACACATCCCAATTGTTCATCCACCAGGAAGCCCCCTGGTATATGAATGAGGACGGCAGCCTGGATATGGATAAACTGTTGACAGCATTCCAGGATTTTTTCAGGAAACAATTCGAAAGTTGGGTCGATGGTTTCAAGTATGCGGAAGCAGGCCCGCAGTTGTTATTGCAGGCTTTTTTGCAGCGCATCGTCAACGGCGGCGGCCGGGTGGAAAGGGAGTACGGCCTGGGCAGGCAGCGTACCGATTTGCTGTTGATCTGGCCTATAAAGAAGGGCGTTCAGCAGGTGGTGCTGGAACTAAAAATCCGTCACCTGCATTCCTCCATGGAAACTGTTATCGAAGAGGGCCTAAAACAAACCCGGAGCTATATGGACAAATGCGGCACAACCGAAGGTTACCTGCTGGTTTTCGATAGGTCGGATACTTTAAGCTGGGACGAGAAAATATCCCAAAAAGAAAAGAGATATAATAAAGTCAAGATCGGGGTTTACTGTATGTGATCTGCTGGCCCGGGGAGGCAGTAAAGGTAAGGGGCAGTCGCTGAATGATAATAGATTAAAGGAAGGGAGATTTTTTTTATTAAAGTTGTGAGATAAGCTTATTGTAACTTTCGTGAGAACCGATCCAAAACCACAACATTTTGTCACTCTCTTTAAAGCCCATCGCTCTCCAACCGCTGCTCACCCGGACAGAATAAACCGGTTTGGTAGGATGAACTTTTTTAAATTGAAGGCTAGAATAGAAGGGGTCCTGTTTCCATTTTCGATAGGCATTTTTTGCTCCGGCTTGAACATCCTTAGGCAGCTTCCTAAAAAGTTTAATAAAATCTTCGGATAAATAAGAGGTCACAATTCGTCGAATCCCATTTTCTTAAATTTCCCGGCCTTAAAATCTTCCAGGGCTTTATCGGCGAGCTTCCCAAGTTTGTCTCCCGTTTTTTTCAAGGTTTCATCCCAACACTCTTCCGCTTCGATATCGGCCAACAATTCCTTTGCTATTTCGTCCTGTAATTCTTCCGGTAGTTTCGATGCTCTTTCGAAAGCTTCCTTCAGTAATACTGTCATAAATTAACTCCTAAAAATAATATAAACCGAAATACCTGTTTTGTCAACTGTAACAGGAAAAAACGGAGGCTGTCTGAAAAAAAGAAGGGCAGTTGGAACGTTAGGTGTGAAGAAAAACCATTGGGTATAATATGTTCCCAGTCGTTCACTGGTGCTTTCTTTCTGAACTCATAAAATGATTATCCGGTCCACTCTTTGATTTTTTTTTGGCATTCATGCAGCGGTAATCTCTGGTTAATTTCCATTAGCTCTTGAAGCTTCTCAATTACTCTATTTTTGGGGATTATGCGGTGAAGAAGTAAACAATCTAAAATCCATAGGATACCGTGAACCTCGATCTCTTTTGAGATTTTCCGCAGCGCTTTGTCATTGGTCAATACAGTGAGACTGTTTTTTTTACCGAAATAAAATACCGAACAATCACTTAAACTCAGTTTCGGGTGGTCTCCCGATATTTGTACAATCTCATGGAGTTCATCCGGCGCTGCGTGAAGTACTCTTAGTTTCTTAAAAGTGATGAATTCCTTTATTATTTGCGATTGTACAGTATGCTTTATCTCGTTTACCACAAAATCGGTTGTATAAAACTCAAAAGGTAGTTCAAAGAATTCATTTATTAAGCCTATTTCGAGTAGGTCGATAAAAATACAGGTGTCGCTGATAATAAATTTCATATAATCTATATGTTAAATTCCTTGTAGAGCGTATCTATCGACTTGCCCGAAAGGGACGAGGCTTTACTGAAACTGATAATCTCTTCCGAAAGCGCCCGGTATATCAATAGCTCGAAACGGTTCGAGTATTCGTTTACAGGATAATTGCCCGGTTCGCTTTTCCGGTACCCCGATTTGCCGAATTTTATACAAAAATCTTTATACCTGTTCGCAGTGATAATATGCAGGTCTTTTGCCCTGGCCATAAGCGCCTGGATCGAAATTCCGTAGTTCTCCTTTATCTTGACCAATTCAAACAACGAAATCATCGACCTACTACCTGAAAAATCCTTGACAAAAATCTCTTTCGGCATCAGGAAAGCCCCGGCAAAATAATGACACATTTTCTCGATTTCACGCGGATCGAGTTTACTATCGAAGCGGAAAATTAAATGCGCCAGTTCATGGAGGGCGGTAAACCTTTTCCTGACATTATCGAAATTCTTGTTGATTACGATGACCGGTATGTCTTGAATAACCGTCGATAAACCGTCGAAGTCCCGCGAAACTTCAAGTTCGATAATTTTGATATAATTTCTTTCAAGAAGTTCGATCACCTTGTGTATCGGGCTAAAAATACCGACCTGCCAGTTTTTCCTCAATTCCACCACAGCCCTTTCAATATCTTCTTTTGATACGATAAAATTATCGGGTAAGGGATTTGAAAAAGAAGATCGAATATTAAGTAATGCTTCTATCTCCAGGTATCTTTCGATAAAATCCCTGGTTTTCTCAACAATCGAATGGTAATCTTTGTTTTTCAGTTTTGCTTTTTTCCTGAAAGCGAGGCTTTCCAGCCGGATCATCTTTTGCTTAAAGAAATAATCTACAGGTACTTTTAGAGTTTCGGCTAAGGCGATCAAATTTTCACTGGAAGGAAGCATAATGCCTTTCTCGTATTTGCCTATGGACTGCTTTTTTATTTTCCCGCCCAGGGCTTCGGCCAGGTCAGCCATCGACATATTAGCCATTCGCCTGGCTGCTTTTAATTGTTTGGCGAAAACTTCCTTTTTGTTCACGAGCTGCCTCCTGTTGACAGTATAGAATATTTTTGCGTTTTCGTCAACCTCCCGGTAAAAAAATAAAAAAGTGTTGACAAAAAAAGAAAATAATACTATATTATAACCGACCGGGCGGTCGGTCAATTTGGTCGGTTGCAAAACCGGCTGAATCGGGTGGGTGTAGGGTTTGGCCTGTCATAGAGCGGAAAACGGCGTTTTTTGCGGTGTGACGGGTTGATAAAGCCCGGGCTGATACCGGACAACGAGTCAGTTAGAAGAAGCTGAAAGCTGTACCTGATAGCCCCGGCTGAATGAAGAAGGCTGGAAGCTGCCGCAGGAGATTATATGTGCGCTAAAGTAGTAGACAAAAAAGAAAAAAAAGACGGCATCGTCACTGCCGCCATCTCCGAATTTGCTAAAAAAGGATTCGCCAAAACCACCATCAACGATATCGCCGCCGCCGCCGGGATCGGTAAAGGCACCGTATACGAATATTTCGAAAACAAAGAAGCGATCATAAATTACTCCTTCGGCTACTTCATGCGTTCCTTAGAACTGGACATGGAAGAGATACTGATCTCCAAAGTCCCGGCCAGGGAAAAATTGCGGCAAATATTCGATCTATTTTCCGATATGAATAATTGGAGCAGTGTCGAGTTCATCGAATTATGGTTCGATTTCTGGTCCGAAGGCATCAGGAGTAAAAGTTCCAAAGGTGTCTTATTAAAAGATATGAACTTGTTCTACCGCTCATACCGCGAACTCTTTGCCGCTATCATCGTCGAAGGCATGAACAACGGCAGTTTCAGGAAGAATATTAACCCCGAAAACGCAGCCGCCATGATTATCGGCGCTTTAGACGGCATCATGGTGCAGTGGGTTTTAGATAAAGAAAATTTCGATTTCAGCGGAGTGGTGCAGACGATTAAGTTTACTGTACTGCGGGGGCTTTCCGCTGCCCCGGCGCAAGGAAACAGCGAGGCAAACGATGAGTAAGTGTTTGCAGATAGATAAATGCCGTCCCCAGCCTATAAGCTGCTTCGCAGCAGGCAGAGTTTTTGATTCTCACTTATTAGAAGTTTTGATCAAACTTTTTCTGAAAGTGCGGTGTGCCGCGGCCCCCAAC
>JAGLSW010000118.1 GCA_023135565.1 Candidatus Aminicenantota bacterium
AGGGTCGCCGAAGGCAAAAAGTAATCTCATAGTAGCTGAATTATGAGTGATGAGGGGACTGCCGAAGGGCGTGTAATGTCACGTTTCAAAAAACAAGCTCAAACGTGACATCCGGAAATACTTTTTATAAAAGTTTATTCTAAAAAGGGATTATTTTTGCGTGACAGTTTGAAAAAAATAAAATATCTTGTAGGGGTTGACAAGACTGCGTTTTTTGGTGATAATTTTTTTTAAAACATCCCAACCGGTATGCTGCATTTTTGGATGAAACTCTAATGAGTTTGCCTCCGGCGGCCAACTTTTTGAAAAAAGTTGGACAAAAACTTTTGTTGAGCCGCTGTGCGGCAATGGCGCTGCGTGGGTGTTTCTAATTATAGTTAATTTAAGGAGAACGAAATGATTTTATCAGAAAGGAAGGAACGGGTCCTTCATCTTAAACTTAATATTCCCCCGGTCAACGTTATAGACACCGCTGCTTGTAACGAATTGGCGGAAAAACTAAAAGAAGCGGCGGCAGACGAAACCATCGCCGCGGTGCTTCTCTCCGGGGAAGACAAATGCTTCTCCGCCGGCGCTTCGGTTGAAGAACATAAAGAAAAACCGGCCCAGGACATGATTCCTGCTTTTGCCGCGGCTTGCAAAGCGCTGTATGATATGCCGGCGCCCACAGTGGCTTTAGTGCACGGGTTTTGTTTCGGCGGCGGTTTAGAACTGGCGCTGTATGCCGATTATATCATCGCCGATGCCACTGCCGGCTTTGCCGTGCCGGAGATCAAACTGGCTTTTTTCCCGCCTTTAGCGTGTTCCGCGCTTCCCGGCATCATCGGCAGGCAGAACGCAGCTCATATGATTTTCACCGGCGACACCATCGACGCTGAACGGGCCTACGCCATGGGCTTAGTGCAGAAAATCGTCGAACAAGCGAAATGGGACGACATTGCCCGCCGTTTTAACAAAACCAGCGCTCCTGTGCTGCGGTTGGCAAAAGAGGCTTTCAGAGCCGGACTCGATACCCCGGTAGGGGAGATCGACGGGCCGATTACTAAAGACCTTTTCCTTAAGCGTCTTTACAAAATCGAAGACGTTAATGAAGGCATTAACAGTTTTGCTGAAAAAAGGAAACCCCAATGGCAGCATAAGTAACCCCACTCGCGTGGGGAGGCGATGAGCGGCTTCGCC
>JAGLSW010001180.1 GCA_023135565.1 Candidatus Aminicenantota bacterium
CCGGCAGGGTCGCCGAAGGCAAGTCCGTAAACCGGTTTTTCAAAAAACCAACACTTACAGAAATCTGATTGACAATATGCTGCTTTATATGTTATTAATTAGTTTAGCAATCCGGGAAAAAATCTTGAAAAAAAAGGAACAAAATATGCTCGAAGTGAACAACCTACAAAAAACTTTCGGTAAACGAAAAGCCCTGCGGGGCCTCAGTTTCCAATTAGAAAAAGGCGAAATCTACGGCCTCTTAGGCCCCAATGGGGCAGGCAAAACAACGGCCCTAAAAATCCTGGCCGGTCTGCTCCTTTTCGACAGCGGCGAAATCCGGATCAAAGGCGAAAACTATGATAGGACCAAATTAGAACTAAAACGAGCCATCGCTTATGTGCCGGACCAACCTTTCGTTTATGAAAAATTGACCGGCGAAGAACACCTCCATTTCTACGCCGACCTCTACAAAATTCCAGGATCGAAGCGGGCGGAAAAATTCGATTTCTTTTTTAAATTTTTCGAGTTCGAATCCTACCGGCACGAACTGGTTGAATCTTACTCAGCCGGTACGCGACAAAAATTGCTGATCTCCCAGGCCCTGCTGGTAGAACCGGAAATCATGCTCTTAGACGAACCGCTCACCTCTATCGATCCCCTGGTGGCCCGGAAATTCCGCAACTACATCAAAGAGATCGCTAAAAAAGGGACGACGATGATTTTTGCTACCCATATCTTATCCCTGGCCCAGGAAGTGAGCAGCCGCATCGGTGTGATTATAGACGGCCGGGTGATCACTGAAGGCAGCCTAAAAGAATTGTTGGCAATCTCCGCCGGGAAAAACCTGGAAGATTTCTACTTCGATACGGTTATGGAATATGAAAAATCTATTTAAACTCAAGATCAGGCAGATGCGCAACCAGTTGAAACGGGTGGGCCTGCGAAAATATTTGCTGTTCACTCTATTCGGGTTAGGACTATTGTTTGCCATAGGCATCTTTTTTATCAAAATCTTCGGTTTTCTCTACCACGAAGAAGAGTTCCCTATGGTTTTCAAATTATTCATAAGTGAAAAGATTTTGTTGATGGTGTTTCTAACGCTCTTTTCTATGTTGATCTTATCGGCTCTAATTTCTACGCTGAATATTTTCTTCCTCTCCAAAGACCTGCGCTTTTTATTTTCTTCTCCCCTTAAAACCGGCACCGTTTTCTACTGGAAAGCAATAGAGGTAGGCATTAACAGCGGTATAATGATTTTATTCTTTTCCCCGCCGGTTCTTTTCGCCTACTGCTATTATTTTGCTCCCGGTTTGATAGATATTGCGGGCATCCTATTTTTCTTTTTGATGTACTGCTTGAGCGGCATTATGGCCGGTATTTTGATGGGCTTGATCATACCGGCTTTTTTTTCGGTACGCAGGCTGCAGCCGGTGCTTTCCGTGGTCTCTATTTTGTTGATGTCTTCCATCGTCATTTTCCTGAGACTCTTGAAGCCGGAACAATTCGGCAACCCCGATATCATCAACAACATGATGAATTACATGGCCGGTTTCGATGTCACACTTTTTGCTTATATGCCTTTTTCCTGGCTGGCTAAAGCTTTTACCCATATCGCGAAAGGGGATTATTCCGCTTTAACCGGCATAGCCGGGGCTTTTGCCGGGACCATCGGACTGCTTGCCGCGGTGGCCTTTTTTGTGCAAAAAAAATTCTATTTCAAACTATTCGACAAACTCAGCCAGAGCGACGCCGGCAAATACCGTTCGAGCTGGAAAAAAGGACTGCTGAAAGGCGAATACGGCGCCCTTTATAAAAAGGAAGTGAAGACTTTTATGCGCAGCCCCGCCCAATGGTCGCAGTTGTTGATAATAGCCGCCATCATCGTGGTGTTTATCCTGAATATGAAAGGTATTCCCATGCCGCATCCTTCATTTAAAAATTTGATCTCTTACCTGAACCTGGGCATGGCCGCTTTTATCGTTGCCGGGTTGAACTCCCGTTTCTCTTTTACAACTATCCCTATGGAGAACCCCGGGCTGATCCACCTGCTGGCGTCTCCTTTCGCCAAAGAGAAAATCTACAAATTCAAGCTGCTCTTTTATGCGATTCCCCAGATGATTATCGGTTTTATCCTTTTTTTTACGGCAGATATTGCGCTGCAGTTGGATTCTTTTGCCCGCCTCAGCGGTACGATATTTTTGCTGCCGGTGCTGCCTTTTTTGACTGTGCTGGCGCTCTATTACAGCCTGAAATTAGAAGAAAATATCCCCCTGACGCCGCAGCACCTGATCGTTTCCAGGAGCGGGGTGTTATATATGTTATTCGGCATGTTGGCTATCGTGTTGAGTATGATCTATTTTGTGCGGCCCCTTTTTATCTACTATTACAGCCTGTACCGCAAAGTCCCGGTGCCTAACTTTGAGATATTTTTGTGGTTCCTGGTTTTTTGTTTGATTTTCGTAGGCATTATGATTTTGCTTTACCGGCGCAGTCTCGCCCTGTGGCGACAAAGAGAATTTTTGTGATGCTGCCTCCGGCGGCCAAAAACCTTT